>JARBUB010000326.1 GCA_029239905.1 Clostridia bacterium | reverse complement strand
GAGGAAAAATAAATGAGAAAAGTTATAAATAAAGAAAAACTAGACTTTTATATTTCTAAATTCAATATAAACGAAATATTCAGCTCAGATATGTCGCAATATATGGAGCTTTTTCTCTTTCAAAAAGGTGAATATATATGTAAAACAGATGAAAGACTGGAATACTTATTTTTCTTTGTTGAAGGCAGAGCGAAGGTGTATTCTACTTTAAGCAACGGAAAATCCTTGCTTCTATGCTTTTATAGGTCATTTAAAGTGTTGGGAGATGTTGAATGCTTGTATTATGAGACTGCTAATTCAAATGTTCAAATTATTGAGGACACCTATTGCATAGGAATATCATTCCATAATATAAGAAAATTTGCACGGGATGACTCAAAGTTCTTGAGATATGTATGTGATAGTCTAGGCGAGAAGCTTATAAGACTTAGCAAATATAGCTCTATAAACTTGTTATACCCTCTTGAAAATAGATTAGCCAGCTATATACTAGCGGATACATCAAATTCAATGTATGCAGGAGAAAAATCAATTGTTTTTGAGGGCAACTTATCAGAGGTGGCAGAGCTATTAGGAACCAGCTATAGGCATTTGCTTCGAACACTGAATAACCTTTGCACACAAAGACTTATTAAAAAGAACTTACAGGCATATGAGATATTGGATCTAGAAAAGCTGAGAAAGCTGGCTGGCGATTTATACGAATAATACTTGCCTATAAATTGAAGAGTAAGCGACTTTGGAGTAAAATATAGTTATAGACATGATTAAAGCCAATTTACAATATATGAAACTTATCACATGGAGGTATTTTATGAGATCAAAAATGAGCGATATCATTGATATTGCAACCAGCAAAAGCATGACATATCAACAGAAGCTTTTTAACCTTGCAAATGCTGCGGAAAGGCTGATAGACCCTCAGGAGGTACTAGGTTATACCGATGCTGAGATGATGTACATCGAAAATGAAATGATTTGTGACTTAAATGAAGGCTATGCGCCATATAGACCAAGATATATCGTTCCTGATTACAACGTATTGCTAGAAAAGGGCTGCGACTTTTTAGATTTAAAGCCGCCAACTGATCTTGACGAGCTGTTAGACAGTTTGTTAATACTGTATAGGCATGTTCCATCCATCACATCCTTTCCTGTATATATAGGGGACTTGGATAAGCTGATGGAGCCTTTTATTACAGATCTGGAAAAGGATTATATTAAGATTAAACGATTCCTGAATCATGTAGATAAAAGCATACCTGATTCCTTCTGCCATGCAGATATTGGACCTGAAGGGACCAAGGCAGGAGAACTGATATTAAGAGCAATCATTGAGCTTCAAAATCCTACACCAAATATGACCATACGATATGACAAGGATATTACACCAAGAGATTTTGCACTAAAGGCTGCAGAGGCTTGCTTAAGGGTATCAAAACCTTCCTTCAGCAACGACAAGAAGTATTGTAAGGATGTAGGAGAGCATAGACTGGTAAGCTGTTATAATGCATTGCCAAATGGTGGAGGAGCATATACACTGCCTAGACTTAGATTGGGAACCATAGTTAAGGGTGTTGAGTCCTTGGATGAGCTGTTAAATGAAAGATTGCCTGAGGTAACTAAGGCAATGGCTACAATGATAGATAAGAGAATTCGCTTTATAGTTGAGGAGTCAAACTTCTTCCAAACATCCTTTCTTGTAAAAGAAGGCTATCTCCAGAGAACAAATTTTTCTGCAATGTTTGGAATGGTTGGATTAGCCAATGCAGTGAATTATATTTTAAAGCTGGAAGGCTTGGATGAAAAGTATGGAACCTCGAAAAGAGGGGATGAAATAGGCCACGCCATTATGCATGTAATAGAAGACATCGCCAATAGTCATGTTGGTGTTTACTGTGAAAGAACAAATGATAGATATCTGCTGCATGCACAGGTTGGGGCAAGCAGCAGTGAAGAGGATTTATGCAATAACCCGGCGCATAGAGTCATTGTAGGTGAAGAGCCTATTCTTCCGCTTCATATTAAACAGGCGGCACCCTTCCATGAGTATTTTAAATCCGGTACTGGTGATTTGTTTGCTCTAGATCAAACCTACTTAGGCAAATTAGATGCAGTTTTGGATATCATAGACGGAGCCTTCGCCTCGGGTGCTAGATATATTACGACTTATTTGCACAATACGGATTTAATAAGAGTTACAGGGTACCTTGTTAAGAAGAGTGAAGCAAAGAAGGCAGGAGAAGGTCAGGCAGTGCTTCGAGATACTGATATACTAGGTTATGGAACAAACAAGAACGCCCATGTATTCGAGAGAAGACTTAGGAAAGATGGAGAATAAGGCGGTAGTAAATAAGATTATTCCCTTTTCTAATGTAGACGGTCCAGGAAACAGACTGGCAATATTCTTTCAGGGTTGCAGTATAAACTGTATTTACTGTCACAACCCCGAAACCATCAAAAAGTGTATTCATTGCTTGGCGTGTGTACCGGGATGTCCAACGGGTGCAATTATGGCTGTAAATGGGCAAGTTATATTTGATGAAAAGCTGTGTTCAGAGTGTGATCAATGCATTAAGACTTGTAAATACAGCTCATCACCTAGAACCAAGGAATACAGTGTTGATGAACTAATTGAATATATTGATGGATTCAAAGCATTCATTAGAGGTATCACTGCTTCAGGAGGAGAACCAACTCTACACTCAGACTTTATTACAGAATTGTTTAAGAGAGTCAA
>JARBUB010000325.1 GCA_029239905.1 Clostridia bacterium | reverse complement strand
CACCCATCCGGTTTTAAGTTCTCCAATTAGCCCGCTTCCAATTAATTCTTTCATCTTTTGATAGGCTTTATTATACCTTAATACAAAACCTATTAATAATGTTTTGCCGCTTTTATCTCTTGCCTCAAGTACCTTTTTTCCACCTTCGAGAGTTGTTGCAATTGGTTTTTCAAGGAATAAATGTTTCCCTGCCTCGAAAGCTGCAATGGCTTGCTCTTCATGCTCATAATCAGGACTTGCTATAATAACACCCTCTATATCATCTCTGTTCAGCAAATCCTTATAATTCAAGTACTTGTCCCAATTCTTATCGTATATGCTGCAAATTTGATCCATACTATGCTGACTAACGTCTGAAACCACAACTATTTCTAATTCCTTCCGTTTAAGAACTTCATTGACTAGAAAAATAGTTCTCATGCCTGCTCCAATAATACCTATCTTAAACGTTTGCATCATTTGATTCCTCCTTTTCATATTTGTAATCTTCTTATAATTAATTTTATATTTTTTTAGATACAAATGATTTACCAAAAGAGACGTTTTTCTTATCCTTTTAGCCATTACTTGTATTTAAATCTCTGTATCCATCACCGCATAGATGTCTAATTCAACCATAGATGCAAAGCCCCCTTTTCCTTCATTCGCCTGCAATCTTACTTTTGCTGCAGAAGTTGGCTTTTCTAAAGTTATAGTTTTTACTTTTCCGTCATCGTCCCATTTGCCTTCTGCAACCTTTGTCTGAGCTTCATTTGAATCAATACAATATACTTCATAAGAGGTTATTACTCCATTAGCACCTATTCCTCTTAATTTACACTTAAGCTTGCTTACATTATGTGTGGAGCCTAAATCAGCTGTTATACTTTGCGGCAATATCGCACTCTTATTCCATGGGGTATGCCAATGGGTATCAGGTTTCCTGTCAAATACACTGGCTGCACTTCCATCTCCCATTTCCGCTTGTTCTGATGTTGCACTTGCTGCCATCTGGTCTTTAGGTATTTGAAACTGAAATAAATTTCGATTACATTCTGATACCTCGCTATTACTTGTAACAACTACATCAAAGTTTGCTCCTACTATTGTTCCTTTTTCTTGATGCATATCGATAGTACCCTCTACATTTGATATGAATTTTACTTTTGCAAGCACTCCACTTCCACTTATTCCTTCTCTATCACTTATGTTAGTGTACGCAACTAAGAGCTTGCCGTTCCTTTCCTTACAGGCTGAAATCATATGTTTTGATATTCCCGAGGTTTCAAAGCCTAAGAATTTATATTTATTATTATCGAATTTGATAATACTTTCAAAGGCATATAAGTCTACAACATTTTTTCCAATAATATAAGCAGTAAATTCCTCATTTGCTTTAACAGTTGACTTGTTGTATTTAAGTTTTAAATCCCCGCTTGCCATATCTACATATTTTGATTTTATACTAGGCTCAATTAAACCTGCAGTATACGCAACATCATATATGCCAATAACACCATCTTTATTAGTATCTGCTTTAGATACATAGGACCAATCATTATCTCCATCCTTAGCTCCGTAATATTGCAGCACAAAGTTTAAATCTGCCATATCTACTTTTCCGTCTCCGGTATAATCACCAGCTGCCTTGACATTGCTTCCCGGAGCTTTCAATATGTTGATTTCTACAATAGAAGCACCAGGGAATTCTGGAGTAGAACATTCTAGAGCTTCCAGTCTTATGCTCTTTACTTTTGAGTTGTTTAAACTTATAGTCTTTGGTTTACCGTCGTCAACCCAAGTTCCCTCGTTTATGAATTTAACAAATCTTCTTCCATCTTCGCTTATATATAGATTATATTTTGTTATAACGGCTCTTTCATTTTCTCCTCTTGGTAAAAATATTATTTTTTCCACATCATAAATTTTAGAAATATCTACAGTAATACTTTGAGGAAGCTTCTCAAAGTTATAATTTGAAATCCAATTTGTAGATTTCTCTCCGTCTATTGCCTTATCTGCGTTGCGCCTTTCTCCTAAGCAGCTTGTGCTATATGCTGAAAGCTCATCAAAAGGAATTGCGCCTTTCATTTTATCCTCAAGCGTTTGTCCAACTATCTCTTCACTCCATAAGCTGCTGCCTGATGCATTAACCGCTCTAATTTTATATCTATGAGTTGAAAGAAATTCTAAATCGCTATGGATAAATGAATCTGCAAGATAAGCATAAACTATGCCATCAGCCTCTGCTTCATAAAAATCTGCATTATTTACACTGTTCCATTCCAGCTTCAATTTAGTATCTTCTGCTTCTGCAATCCTGAAATTCTGTGGAGTTTCAGGAACCGGTATATCTACAGTTTTTTCTTCAATAATTTGAGAACTGAATTTATCTAAACATATATTAAATTCACTATGCAGCGGAACTGCTTTTGTCTTTATATAAAGCACACCCTTTTGCTCATCTTTATCATGATACCAGCAGCAGCATTTTGAATTTTCCCATTCCTCATAAGAGTAAACTTCATTAAAGCTACCAATCGCTTCACCTTTTATAAACTTTACATTTTGCGGATTAACTGTAGTATGTATTTTAAATTCATATTTTCTCGCAAAAGGCATTACATCATAGCTTCCCTTAACTGCGCCAATAGTTACTGTTAGCTCCTCATCATTTTCCGATGAAGTTATTATTGTCTTGGCAAATTTACCTTGTCTATGAAGAGTAGTATGTCCATCATCTTCATACAGCTCAAAGGTTGTTGTTCCGCTAGGATAA
>JARBUB010000324.1 GCA_029239905.1 Clostridia bacterium | reverse complement strand
TGGATTTGTAGTCTAGATGTGTTTGAGGCAATGAGACTCGATGGACATTTTCAACATCGTTCAGAGTGGAAAGATTTCTATTATAAGTTTTTCAGCAAGCTTAGTCCCGCATACATGAATTTAGAAGGATTCACTTCAAAAAGTGCTGTTGAAATCATCTTGGAAGCAGGCGGAGTGCCGGTGGTTGCTCATCCAAAGCTTATTGGTGATGATACTCAGATAGATCATTTGATTCATTACGGGATAAGGGGGATTGAGGCATATTATCCCGCCCACAATGTAGGTGAAGTATTAAAGTATAATGATTATGCCAGAAGAAACAGATTGCTCGTCACTGGAGGAACGGATTGGCATGGTGACTTTACTGAATGGAATGTCAGTCTAGGTGATTATGGAATAGATGAAGAGCTGCTGCACTTACTTGAAAAAGGGGAATGATCATGAAGAAATCTCATATAGTCCCCCAAAAAGGAGGCTTATGACAATGGTTAAACATATTCCGAATATGCTTTCACTATTAAGAATGATATTGTCATTTCTATTGATACCATTCATACCTGTTCGTGTTGGTTTCATCGTTGTCTACATTACAATTGGTATCACAGATGTACTTGATGGATTCATTGCAAGAAAGTTTGGCTATGAAAGTGACTTCGGCGCAAAATTAGATTCCATTGCTGATTTTGTATTCTATTTGATCTTTTTATATATACTTTTGAAGATATATTCTCCAATTCTGGAGTCTACGCATCAAGCTGCACTGATAGTGATAATAGCTATTCGACTGATAAATATGTTATTAACTAAATTAAAGTACAAAAAGGTTGTTTTTATTCATACACTTGCAAATAAGTTATCTGGTTTTATAGTATATCTCATACCTATGGTATTTCTATTTGTCCAGGATGGTATTGTATTATGGATTATTTTAGTGACTGTCTTTTTTGCAGCTATAGAAGAATTAATAATTACTATTAAGTATAAAGAACCGGATTTAAATAGAAGAAGTATTTTCTTCAATGAATGGTTTAGATAGAAATTGAGTGGAACATATGCAACCATATAATTTTAAATGCATATTCTGTATCAATGTTGAACAATTGCTAGCTTGATGATAAATACATGATACAAGGAGAGAGGTCATATGAAATGTAAAGTTAAAGACATAGAAATAAACTATGAAGTAAGAGGAACCGGTAAACCAATTCTTTTTTTTAGTGGATTTGCTACTGATATGAGTATAATGGCAGCTGGGTATGAACCAATATTTAAAGGAAAAGAGGGATGGAAGAGGATTTATATAGACCATCCCGGGGTTGGTAAAACTAAAGGCGCGTATTGGATAAGGAGTTCAGATGACATTCTGGAAATAATGCTATCATTCATAGAATTTGTAATACCAGAGGAAAATTTCTTAATTATAGGACATTCTTTTGGTGCCTACTTAGCAAGGGGAGTGTTAAAAAAGAAATTTAACCTCATAGATGGAATTTTATTAACTTGTCCAGTTATAGAGCCTCAGAGAGAAAAACGTGATATAGATGAAAATATAGAAGATATAAAGTTTTTTGATGAAAAAATCGAGAAGCGAATTAATGAAAGGCTTCAGGATGAAATGTATGAAAGTATAAAAAATACTGATCATGATTTCTTAGAGGGCTTAAGAAATAATGGGATATCTTTTTCTTTCGAAATTGATGAATTAGAAAGACCATTTGAGAAGCCGGCATTAATTTTAGCTGGGAAACAAGATCAAATTGTGGGGTATAGAGATACAATCAACATCATAAAAAACTATTCAAGAAGCACATTTTGCATTATTGATAAAGGAGGCCATAACATTCATATCGAGCAAGAGCAACTATTTAAGGTACTTGTTGAAGAATGGTTATCTAGAGTTGATGAAAGCTTAAAAGCAGCTAAGATAGGTGATATTGATTATGACCAAAAATAAGCTTGAATCAATCAAAAAATACTTCATTAGTTTCATAGCATACAGGACGGGATAGACTTAATATAAGGGGGTAGTTTTATGAATAACAGTGGTTTCAATAAATTATTTTGGGGATTTTTATTTATAATGTTCAATTTTAGAATACAAGGGTTTGACATTTTACCGGATGTAGTTGGCTATTTATTCCTAGCTTCCGGTTTTAGTGAGCTCCTTTCAAATAGTAATTATTTCAGTATAGCTGCTAAATATAATGTTCCAATGATAGTACTGTCGTTATTTTCAATATATCAAAGTCCTGCTCAAGGGTCAGGTATACATTTGGGCTTATTTGGCATATTCGGTATACCTATTGTCATTGCATCATTTATACTAAATTTATTGGTCATATATCATCTATTTATGGGCACTAAGGATATGGCGGAGCAGCAGGAACAACCTGATTTAGCCCAAGAGGCTGATAAAAGATGGAATCAATATAAGCTGCTGCAATTCGCATTTTTATTTTCATTCATCTTGATTTTTATACCGCCATTGGCTTTCCTTTATATTATAGTGTTTTTTATAATATCGATTATAATTACAATAGCTATTTTAGGTTTTTTAAGAAGGTGCAGTGAGCGTTTGAATATATTGACATAATTTCTGATTTAAATAATAATAACCAATTTGCAAAATGCTAAATAAAATCAGTATAAGTACCTGATCATCATAAGGCAATAGGGGAGGAGATCACTTGATAATAGGTAAGAATATTGTCATTAGACAATTAGAACTAGGGGATGAAGAGTTTCTGCATAAGTGGTGGAACAGCGGAGAA
>JARBUB010000323.1 GCA_029239905.1 Clostridia bacterium | reverse complement strand
TTAGTTTATGTGTTAATTATATAACTGGAAATAACCCTTTACTATCAGTCATTCGTATCAACTTTCATGGTATGCTGTAACTACCAGTTTTAGGTAGATATACCTATGTAAGCTTCATAAATAAACATTAAGTCCTATAAAAATTCAAAAAGAACCCCTAAAATAGGAGTTCTTTATACGAATATATATTAACTATTTTTGTGGCAATTAGCGGAACATCTCAGCTTGTGAGTCCCAAATAAGTTCTTTTTCCGGTTCGAAATGAAACGGAGGAATCGTGGTTTCATATTCTACAGGATCTACCACCTTCTTATATAATACCAGCCTGTCGTTTCCAAACACAGCATACCTATGCTCCCAAAAGTCATTGCTTTCCGGCCATGTTTGTACCCAATCACCATCACTTGCATCAAAAGTCCCTCCCGTTGGAGAAATATACCCTTGATAAGTAGTGCTGCCCAAGAACAGCACATAGTCTTTTCTATTCCCCTTCAATATGCTTATTTCTCCTTCATCTGCAGTAAAGTCCTTGTTCTGACTCTTCCTCTTATTTGTTTCTGCATCAAATACAGCTCCGATTCTATAATAGAATCCCCCTGCATGAACGGTCACATTGTCCGGTGCCCTGAGTATTGCAAAGTATTCGTTCTTGTCCTCTACAAACCTGCCAAAGCTGATTTGCTCAAGAACCAGCGTCTGATAATTTGCAGCAATGGGCGTACTGAAATAAATCATTCCATTCTCTATGGTATATTTGCTTTCCGGGAACATCTGATCCACAATGCTTTTTGTAAGCTGCTCTGTATTCATAGCAACATCTTGAGTTGTCACTCTGGATACAGGTATGAAATTCACAATAAACAGCCCGATTATTAGCAAAATTACGACAAATAAAACGATCAATAACCTTCTCATAAATCTCACCCTTCAAACAAATTCCTGCTTCTAATTACATTATAATGGATTTTAGCTTGAATTAGAATTTGTTTGGTAGTATTATCAATTGGTAATATTAATATTATAAAGCTATTGGAGGGACGAAAATGAAAATACACGTAAAAAAGGTTGATACATCCTCAGAGGATATCTTCATAAATTTCACCAGTGAATACGGCGATGCAGAAGCCTTCTGGGGCACCAAGCCAATCCCAAAGGCAAATACAGACTATGAAGTAGAATTGGATATTACCGACGAGCTGACCTGGGGACAAGAGGTCAAACCCAGCAAAGATAAGAAATTCAGTATCACCATGCAAAGAGATGATATCTACATAACAGGCGTACTGGAAAAGACCTACAAGGGCGGCATGGCAGACTTTAGACTGGACAAAAACCTCATACAGTTAGAGCTTGAAGGCAGGAATATACCTATCGGTGGTTATGTAACAATTAAAGTTACAAACATTGAACTTTACGAAGTAAATTACTAAAACCTGATATTATGGTGCCAGGCACCACAGATATCAAGTTTTCACAAAAGTAAAATTTAAAGTAGATTACAATAGCTTTCCTTATAAAAGATACTATCATAACAGATAATATACATGGAAAAAAGCATTGCTAACGATTTTGTTAACCAGCAATGCTTTTATTGTTTATTTAACTTTTATTTGTTTCAATTAGCAATATATATTAATTGATATAGCTCTATTCTAAGTCATTTCTATTTTGTATTTTCTTGATGATAGCTGTTATTATTACGATAATCGCTGCAATACCAGAAGTAGTAAATAAAATTGGTGCAGTCATAGCTTCAAACTTATTGTTATTAATAAGATTAGCGTTCTTTAATAAAATTATTGCTGTCATAGCAATAGTAGCAGCAATTACAACATAAAGCACTACTTTTAATATTTGCTTTTCTTTATCAGATGATGGACCTACATAAGCATTCCCTTTGATTAAGCGAATGATATAAATCGCTGAGCATATCGTTAATATAATTATTATATTAGCGGGATAACTAACCCACCTAAAACCAAACCCGTAAAGCCCCGTGTCAAACAATAGCAAATATAATAGCATTAAAAATGCTTGATTTCCGATTTGATTCCTTCTAAAGGTCTGCCTCTCATCTAAGCCTCTATTATTCATTACTTACATCCTCCCAAAAAATATCATTAAGCGTTTTGTTCAATACTTTACATATCGCAATACATAAATTTATCGTCGGATTATAATCTCCATTTTCTATAGCGTTAATAGTTTGCCTTGTTACACCAACTGCATCTGCTATATCCTTTTGTGACATATCCTTTGCTGCACGTGCAGACTTTAGTTTTAAATTTTTACCCAACATATCACCTGCAATCTTCCAGTTCTCTTCCTTAACTTATAGTATCATATATTAGATATTGTGTCAATTATATTTTACATATATTCATGTATATTTGTCATTATTTATACTAAACGGTGAATTGTAAAGCGAGAAGCCACTTTGTAAAACGAAAAGCCATCTTTGTAACCGACAAGTGAATATTTGTAAACGAAACGCAGTTTTTGTATCCGAAATGCATGTTTTGTAATCGAGATGCAACTTTTGTAACCCAAATGCAGTTTGATTTTATGGTTTTTCTACGGTATGATAATAGAAAACTGCATGCCAAATGGAGGTCTATTCCCTCTCGATTTTTTTGTAATCGGAGAATCGACCCCTGTTTTTGACTATTTGACTAATAGTTGGCGGCGTAGTTCATACTATTTCTTGAGAAGAGCAGGTTTTAACATGATGTCACTGGCGGCTACCAGTGCACATCCAAGCTTGTGTAAAACCTCTTCTCCGTGGTAA
>JARBUB010000063.1 GCA_029239905.1 Clostridia bacterium | reverse complement strand
TTTTGGTGATAAATATATTGAAGGTATTCCTAAACTGTTTTGCAAAGCAATATTTTTCTTAAACTGTGTATCTTCTTTTTCTGTTGAAGCAACTATGAGATAGCCGCCTTGTTTAAATTCAATATCACCATCATATTCTAGTACTTCATTGGCAGTTTCATAGAATTCTGTGCTAAATTTAGCCAAACGGCAATTCATTTCTGTTCCCCACTGCATTCTAATACCTGCGCCACATCTGCCCGTTGAGCCACTGGTCAAATATTTCTGCTCCACAACGACTATATCTTTGACGCCCTTAAGGGCAAGGTTGTAAGCGATTGAGCAGCCGGAGATTCCTCCACCGATTATAACTACACTAGCTGTATTATTCATGATCTGCACCTCCTGCTATCGTTCCGAGCTTGATGGGCTTAACTGGAGGTCTAAAGGTGGTCATTGGCATATCAGCCATTTTGCTGCCTGTTGAAGCTGCCAGCTCCTGCATGATTAACTGACGGCAGGTTCTACCCTGACAAGGTCCCATACCTGCTCTAGAGATTCTTTTGATTTCATCTACGGTATTATAACCTTTACGAATAAGCTCTCTTAGCTCACCCATTGTAAGTTCTTCGCAACGACAGACAAAGGTATTGTCGCTGTATATGTCATTAAGCTTCATAAAACGAACAGTCATGGATAAGTCCTTTGGCACAGCCAATGAAACCAAAGGAGTTCTATCCATGGCTTTTGTATTAAGTACCTTTACCACTTTGGCTCTGCATACTGGCTTTCCTTCTCTGTCTAACCCAGTAACAAAGCTGCCTTCCTCTGGTAGTGGTAGAAACTCGTAGGGTATTTTTACCAAAGCTTCTTGTTCTGAATAAGTCTCATCAATTATTACGATGGATAGACCGGGACAGTTGCTTACGCATACCCCACATCCATTGCACATTTCTACATTTATTACAGGAACATCGTTTATATCCGCGAAGGGTTGTATAGCACCCCTTTTGCATGAAGTATGACAAGGATTACATGGAATTCTTTGAAAGCATTCTATAACTGCAACAGGTCCCTTAGCTAATCTTTCCTTTGAAGGAATAGAATTTTTAAGATCCTGTTCTGTAGCAACACCTGTTTTTTCTAACATATTCTTACCCCTCCCTTACACAGTAACTTTAGAGAGACCACTGAGAATTTTTTCTCCAACATGGCCAGATCTTAAGGAATTAAGTTGTTCTACGCAATCTTTTCTTTTATCTTCAAGATCTCGGGAGGTGTGTCCTAAGGCTTCAGCAGCATTGAGTCCTGCCAGTCTGCCTTCAACCATTGCGCTGCTGGCTTCTTCGACACCTGCTACGTCACCAGCAACATAAACACCCTTAATGCTGGTCTCAAGGTTTTCATTTCTAACCGGAACATGTCCTCCCAACTCTGGGACAAATCTCATTTCACAGCCTTGCTGCCATAATAGCTCTGTGAGCGGTGAAAGGCCAACTGAAATACAGAGTACGTCTGTCTCTATATCAAATTCTGAGCCGGGTATTTGCTGCCATTTCTCATCAAGACGTGAAAGGGTAACTTTTTCGAGATGGTCTGTGCCATGAGCATATTTTATAGAATGGGAAGTATATATCGGAATACCCATCCTTCTTATTTTCGAAGCATGTACTAGATAACCGCCAATTTTAGGTGATGCATCAACAATAGCCTTAACTTGGATGCCCGCCTGCATGAGCTGATAGCTTACGATAAGACCAATATTTCCAGCACCAATCATCACAACACTTTTACCTGGGGCAACACCATGTACATTCATAAGAGTCTGTACTGCGCCAGCACCATATATTCCTGGAAGGTCATTATTTGGGAAGGTTAGGAACTTCTCAGATGCTCCAGTTGCAATAATAGTAGATTGAGGCTTGATTTTGATATACTTTTCGTTTTGTACTACTGAAAAAACACCGTCTTCATACATACTGATAACTGTTGCATCGTTCATAATCTCGATATTGTCTTGATATTTTTCTAATTCTTTTATTAGAATACCAGCAATATCTATACCTCTAATTGAAGCATACTGCTTTTGTGACCCAAAAAACATATGTGTTTGCTTAATTAATTGACCACCTAGGTCATCATCTCTATTTATTAAGGTAACTTTGGTTCCAAGTGAAGCTGCGCTGATAGCAGCAGATAATCCGGCGGGTCCGCCGCCAATTATAGCTAATTCAGTTGTTCTCATCTTAAATCACCCTTCCCAACTTGCGTTTCAACTACCATGCCTTCTTGAAGCTTTTCGGTACAGACTCTTACATTAGGTTGACCATTTACAACCATAAGACAAGAAGAGCAGTTGCCGATAGCACAGTAGAAACCTCTGGGCCTTTGTTTGTTATGACTATGTCCTAAAACCAATATGCCTGCAGCATGAAGTGCAGCTGCTATTGGTTCTCCCTCATATCCTTCATAGGCTTTTCCATCAAATATGAAATTGACCTTTCTGCCTTTATCGAAGGATAGTATCGGATGTTCCTCAATACGCATTTGTTTCCCTCCCATAAAATAAATTTTTTAGTAGATCTACATTTTCATATACAAATATATATGTTGCGAAATGGATTTATCATATATAAAATCAGCAGAATCATCTGATTTTACATCATCAGAACAGTATTTTTCGCAGCATATGGATTAAGGAATATGTTTTGCACAATTTAACCGGATATAAAATGCTTAGTGCAAAACAAATAGTATAAGAATAAAAATCTAACATCTCATAGAAACCTAAGATTTTTATAGATATAGTACATGATATACATGACCAGAAATTTGATATTACAAAATATAATGAATAATCATAAAAAATACTCAATTTATATATATTCGAATAAATATAGTAGAATCCTTCAAAATTCATCAAATATTTATTGCTTAAAACAAGCAAATATTTCAATAATCATCATATTGACGCTTTAAAGCAATAATATAGCAATATTGTTTTTGTTTTGCCAATATCAAGTCCCATTCTAAAATATCTAAGTCGAGTATATTTTAGAACAACAAAATTAATTGAATATAAGCAGCAAAAAAATTCATCATATACAAAACTTGTAGAAATATCTAACTTCGTATCAAACAGATAAATTTTGCAACAGAAGAATTAAGAAAAATGTGTAGCACTACTTATTTCAATATAATTGTAAAGTGCAAAATATATTGGTAGTTTGTATAAAAATTAACTATTTAAAATATTCCATATATTCCGAAAAAAGGAGGGATTTTATTTTAACTATCGAATAAAAGTATAAAACACGACATACTTATTAAAAATAGTTCATAAATTATTGAAAATGTATTCACAAAGCATTGCATTTATGTAAACATAGCTGATATAATACTGTAAATATTGTATAACGAATCATGTTAATGAATTAAAATTCATTGATTTATGGGGAAACCAAACAATTTCTAAAAATAAAATGGAAAGGAGGTTAATTAGCATATTTCACTGAAGCAAAACTATTAAGGTTAATCTGATACAGTGGAATTATAATGCTTTTTAGGTTCCGTGTGATGGGTAAGAGAAGAACTATGTGTAAAATACAATTAATAAGGGGGTAAATTATATAATGGGAGACAAATTACAAATTTTTATTGCCATGACTTGCTACATGTTAGTGGTTATTGGTATTGGAGTATATTACTCCAAGCGTGCCAGTGAAAGTAGTGATAATTATCTTATCGGCGGTAGATCACTAGGTCCATGGGTTGTTGCAATGGGAGCTGAGGCTTCAGATATGAGCGGATGGTTACTCATGGGACTTCCTGGAGTTGCATATTTTTATGGTTTCAGCGATGCAGCATGGACTGCAATAGGGCTTGCCATAGGAACTTATGTAAATTGGTTATTTGTAGCTAGAAGAATTAGAACTTACTCACATGTTGCAGGAGATGCAATAACTATTCCAGATTTCTTAAGCAACAGATTTAAAGAAAACAAAAAGATTATCATGACAATAGCTGCACTTTTAATTCTTGTATTTTTCAGCATTTATGCTGCAAGTTGTTTTGTTACAGTAGGTAAGCTTTTTAGTACATTATTTGGCGTAAAATATATATACATGATGATTGCAGGGGCATTATTTGTTGTTCTGTATACATTTATAGGCGGCTTCTTGGCCGAAAGCGCATCGGATTTTATGCAGGGTGTTGTTATGTTTATTGCATTAACCGCTGTTCTAGTAGGCGGTATATCTGCTGCCGGCGGTATTTCAGCTGTAGTTGAAAATGCAAAGGCCATACCTGGATTCTTTGATTTCTTTGGAATTGCATCCCCTACACTTGTAGATGGAGTTCAACAGGTTGAAGCAGGCAAGCCTTTATTCGGCGCAGCAGGTGCATATGGATTCTTAACTATTATATCTACACTTTCTTGGGGTCTTGGTTATTTCGGCATGCCACAAGTTTTACTTAAATTCATGGCAATCAGAAAATCTAGCGAACTTAAATTAGCTAGAAGAATTGCAATAATCTGGGTTGCTATCTCTCTTTCAGCTGCAGTAGCAATAGGTATGATAGGTAGAATACTATTCCCTACTTCCTTGCTTACACAAAGCGCATCTGAAAGTATATTTATACTAATGTCTACAAATTTCTTTGTTCCGTTATTTGCAGGAGTAGTTATGGCGGGCATACTTGCTGCAACTATTAGTTCATCAGACTCATATCTACTTATTGCAGCATCTGCATTCTCAAAAAATATTTATCAAGGTATTATGAAAAAAGATGCTTCTGATAAAGCAGTTTTATGGGTATCTAGAGCTACTTTAGTTACAATAGCAATTATTGCAGTGATTATTGCTTTAGATGAAAACAGTGTCATTTTCAAAGTTGTTTCCTTTGCATGGGCAGGCTTCGGTGCAACCTTCGGACCTATCATGTTATTCTCACTATTCTGGAAAAGAACTACAAGAATCGGTGCAATTGCCGGTATGTTATCTGGAGCTGGAATGGTTTTCTTCTGGAAGTTAGTTCTTAAACCTATGGGAGGCGTATTGGGAATATATGAATTGTTACCAGCATTCGTACTGTCCTGTATTGTAATCTTTATAGTCTCATTAATGACCAAAGAACCATCAAAAGAGATACAAGAAGAGTTTGAACTTGCAAAAACAATAGAAGTTTAAGAAACACTTCAAATAATATTTTAAGAACAGGCTTGAGAGCCTGTTCTTTTTCATCAATTTAATTGACTTTTTCTGAAGCTTTGGATATAATATTTTTAATTTCAATAACTAAGCAATGAAGAGGAATAGTAGCAAAGGAAATATCTACAGAGAGAAGAACCCATCGGCTGAAAGGTTTTTTGGATTAATTTTTATGCGAACCCGACCTCTGAGCTATCAGATTAAAATCTGACGCGTGCCTGCGTTATGGGTACTGAGAGAATGCTTTTTTGCAGCATTAACTAGGGTGGTATCGCGGATATAGTCTTCGTCCCTTTTATTAGGGATGAAGGCTTTTTTTATTGTAAACAATACTAAATATAACGAGGCGAAAAGATGCCCCCTACTTCTATAAGTGGCGGGTTCCGATTTTGTATCAGGCGGTGGGCATATATCCTCCCACCTCGTTGAAACGCTCGGGTAGGTTTTTGCAATAGTGCAAAAAACCCTCATTAAAATCTTGTTATAATAAAAGGAGAGATCAATATGTCAAACAAAAAGCAACAAGAGTTTGTAAAAGAAATTACACCAATGGAAGTAGATTTTTCACAGTGGTATACAGATGTAATATTGAAAACTGATTTGGTTGATTATGCACCTGTAAAAGGCTGCATGGTTATAAAGCCTTATGGTTATGGAATATGGGAAGGGATACAAAGAGTTATGGACAGAAGATTCAAAGAAACTGGCCATAAGAATGCATATTTCCCACTATTAATACCAGAGAGCTTTTTGCAAAGGGAAGCGGATCACTTTGAAGGCTTTGCTCCTGAGGTGCTTTGGGTTACTCATGGAGGAAATGAGAAGCTTGCAGAGAGACTCTTTATTAGACCAACATCAGAGACGATAATCTGCAGCATGTATTCCAAGTGGGTACAATCATATAGAGACTTGCCAGTACTTATAAATCAATGGTGCAACGTTGTCAGATGGGAGAAAACTACAAGACCTTTCTTAAGAACCTCAGAGTTCTTATGGCAGGAAGGTCATACCGTTCATGCTACACCAGAGGAAGCACAAGTAGAAACAATGCAAATGCTTGAAGTATATAGGCAGGTTGCTGAAGACGAATTGGCGATGCCAGTACTTCTTGGGCAAAAGAGTGACAAGGAAAAGTTCGCTGGAGCTGATAGAACCTACACCATGGAAGCAATGATGCACGATGGAAAGGCCCTTCAGGCAGGAACTTCACATAATCTGGGGCAGCATTTCTCTAAGATGTTTGACATCAAATATCTTGACAGAGACGGTGAATTGAAATACGGCTGGTCTACTTCTTGGGGAACTTCTACAAGACTTATAGGCGGTATTATAATGGTACACGGAGACAACAGAGGATTAATAATGCCTCCAAGAGTTGCACCAACGCAAGTTGTTATAATTCCAATTGCATCTCATAAGGAAGGCGTACTTGATAAGGCTTATGAAATTAAGAGTCAGCTTCAAAAGGACTTTAGATTAGAGTTAGACAATAGAGACAACTACAGCCCAGGCTGGAAGTTCAATGAGTGGGAAATGAAGGGTGTACCTGTTAGACTTGAAATAGGTCCAAAGGATATTGAGCAAAATCAGGTTACATTATTTAGAAGAGATAAGCTGGAGAAGTTCACAGTATCAATGGATAACTTAAACGAAACAATTGCAAATCTGCTTGATGATATACACACTACAATGTTTAATAATGCCCTGAAAAACAGGGAAGAAAAAACTTATACAACAACAGACTACGAAGAATTCAAGACTATTATGGCTGAGAAGCAGGGCTTCGTAAAGACGATGTGGTGTGGAACCAGAGAATGCGAAGATAAAATGAAGGAAGATACAAATGCTACGATCAGATGCATGCCTTTTGATCAGACACCTGTTGGTGATAAGTGCATGATATGCGGTGGAGAAGCAAAACACGTAGTATATGTGGCTAAGGCATATTAGAAAGTAAATATACTATATTAAAATAATCAAGGTTGAGAAGTTTCTCAACCTTGATTATTTCTTCTTACAGAAGCTAATCTATTATCCCGTATCTCATCTAGGGTTTGATTCTCCAATTGAAACGCCTTTAGTGCGATATCATTTCTATTAATTACACCTTTATCAATCAAAATTTCGATAATACTTGCGATTGCGAGAGTGTTTTTGTAATCTATTTCTTTCATATCTGCAATTTGACCCACTAAATCTAATTTTGTCATAAGTACATCCCCTTTAATTAAATTAACTTGTCCCTATTAAAATTATTAACACTTCTTAGGGATTTATTCTGCATGACTAGAATAAATTTTATTAATATAATTGGGGGGTACAATATGGGAAATGCATTTAGATGGATTACAGTGTTTTTACTTATGGTTGTGGCACTTGCTTTTATGTTCTATACATTGGGATTTGTATTACAGAGGTTATAGGAAATGAATTTATATAGAAGCAGAAGCGCTTTACATAAGGAATAACTTTCTGGAGTAAGGGTTCATTTCTCAAGAGGGATACCCCCGAAGAAGCTTGCTTTGCCCAACTTCAGAGCTACAGCCCTCAAAGCGAGTTTCTGTTGCTGCTGAAGCCAATCGTAAGAAAATTCGTTCCTTAGGTAAAGAATATAACTCTATATTCAAAAACTTATTGCAATACTGTATAATAAGTAGTAAAATATAACAAAATATTATGAAATGCAATGAAGGGAAAAGTCAAAGCCTTTACTTTCTAGAGAGTCGATGGGGATATTTTATTAGTTCCTAATAAAAATCCTAGGTGCAAGTCGGCAGGTAAACTTTGAAATTCCATCCCAGAGCAGTCTGCGAAGAGCAGTACCGGTACAGCCGTTAAAGATTTGAGAGAACAGAAGGCTTCTTCTGTTAATTAGGGTGGTAACGCGGATAACACTTCGTCCCTTTGTGGGTATGAAGTGTTTTTGTTTTTATCAAAATTTAAGGAGGTAATAATTATGCTGGACATTAGAATGATCAGGAGTAACCCTGAAGAAGTAAAAAGAAGACTGGCAAGAAGAAAAAAGGAATTCAAAATTGATGAACTGATTGCACTAGATGAGGAAAGAAGAAACTTATTGGTGCAGGTTGAAGATTTGAAAAGCACAAGGAATAAGGTTTCTGAAGAGGTTGCCAAGCTTAAGAGAGCAAAACAAGATGCAGAAGCACTTATAACTGAAATGAAAACAGTTGCCGACAAAATCAAGGAAGATGATGAAAAGGTAAGGGAATTGGATCAAAAAATAGAAGATATCATCCTTACAATTCCTAATCTTCCAAGTGATGAAATTCCAGATGGGGAATCAGAAGCAGACAATAAAGAAATAAGAAAGTTTGCAGAGCCGACAAAATTTGAATATGAACCAAAAGCTCACTGGGAAATTGGCGAGGATTTGGACATATTAGATTTTGCAAGAGCGGGAAAGGTGACTGGTGCGCGCTTTACCATCTATAAAGGCTTAGGCGCAAGACTAGAAAGAGCACTTATTAACCTGATGCTGGATACACACAACGATCATGGCTATACAGAGATTTTCCCGCCATTTATGGTACACAGAAGAAGTATGGAGGGAACCGGACAGCTTCCAAAGTTTGAGGAAGATGCCTTCAAGGTAGCAGGAACAGACTATTTCATGGTTCCTACAGCAGAAGTACCTGTAACCAATATGTACAGAGAAGAAATATTGGAAGCAGAGCGTTTGCCTATATATCATACTGCATATACAGCATGCTTTAGGGCTGAGGCTGGTTCCGCAGGAAGAGACACTAGAGGCCTTATAAGACAGCACCAGTTCAACAAGGTAGAACTGGTTAAGTTTGCTCATCCAGATACATCCTATGATGAGCTAGAGAAGCTTACCGCTGATGCGGAGAGAATATTGCAGCTGTTGCAGCTTCCTTATCGAGTAGTTTGCCTATGTGCAGCGGATGTAGGTTTCTCCTCTGCAAAGACTTATGATATAGAAGTATGGATGCCTAGCTACAACAGATATGTGGAGATTTCATCCTGCAGTAATTTTGAGGACTTCCAGGCCCGTCGCGCTGATATTAAGTTCAGACCCGAGCCAAAGGAAAAGCCAAGATTTATTCATACATTGAATGGCTCTGGCCTTGCAATAGGAAGATCTGTAGCGGCTATATTGGAGAATTTCCAACAGCCTGACGGTACTGTAATCATTCCGGAGGTTTTAAGACCTTATATGGGTGGAGCAGAAAGAATAAAGAAATAATAATAAAACGGTATGATAGATTATAGTATCTGTCATACCGTTGTTTATTAGAATAATTGCCTAGGATATACTCAAATCAATAAGCTCAAACTCTCACTTTCCTTTTTATAGTGCAACATATTACTTGATGTACTCATTTCCTACTAATATATCTGCTATTGCCTCGGTTGGAATTTCAAATTCAGGAGTACCCATATAACCTGGTGCAACATCATATTTATTGAAGGCTATGATAAGCTTGCCAGAAGCAGTAATATAAAAGCTTTGGTTTTGCTCTATGGCTTCGAAGAATTCTGATGCCGGGATGCCTTCTGAATTTCCGCCTGCTACCCAATAGATTTTGTCTTTTTCACTATTAATTTGCTGCAGCATTTGATTCTTAATGATTTGGCTAATGATTTCTATATAGCTTTCATCCTTAAATAAGCTAGGCAGGGTTATCAGTATTTGCTTTTGTTTGTCTATGGTATCATATTGGAAGGTGGTAGAGGATGAAGCAGCTGTATTTACAAAATATCTACCAATGGAGAGTATTAAATCATTATCTGTTTTTATTTGATAACCTGTGTCTACTCCCATGTGACCACCGCCCAAGGCTTTTACATCCTCAATATCTTTTACAAATTCCTCATAGAGCTTCTTGTTTTCCTCAAGATATTTTTCATTTAAGCTATTCTGCAATTCTTTGTTTTCCAAGCCTTGTATTTCTGGAACCTTTATATTTGCTTGAAAGTTTTCTTCATCCACGGAATAAACTTTAAAGGTTAATACCCTAACGATACTGGAGACGACAGGAACCTTTGACAATGTTTCTGCAAATACTGGACTAGTGTTAACCCCCACGGTTAGAATAATTATAGCAGCGGCGACTGAAGCGGCTAAAATGCTAACCCCTTTAAACTTGCTGCTTTTTTTGATTAGATTTACGCGCTCTTTCTTAAATGCCTTTTTAACAATAAAATCTAATTCCGGCGGTATAGGAATATCTGCATACTCTTTTTTTAATTGCTCTAAGCTTTTACTTTTCATGGTTAAACCTCCTCGATTTTTATGCGTAAGACTTTAAGAGATTTATAAAGCCGGGTTTTAACTGTATTCACATTTACATTCAGAATTTCAGCAATTTCTTCTATCTTTAAATCCTCAAAATATTTTAAGATAACTATATTGCGATAGTTGGGGGGCAAAGCCTCTAAAGCTTCCTGAAGGTCTATATCTTGATATGCATCGACATCTCCAAGGTTGAGGCTGCATAATGTTTCTTCTTCCACTAAAACTAACTTTTTTTGTTTTCTAAGTAGGTCTAGAGAAGTATTTATAACAATTCTATAAAACCAGGTTTTAATGTAGTGAGACTCTTTTAGCGAAGCAATTGATGAAAGAGCCTTGGATATCGACTCTTGTACTATATCTAATGCATCATCCGCATTTCTAACATAGCTGTAAGCTAATCTATAGTAACTTTCCTTATTTGCAAGGACATGATCAGCAAGTTGCTTTTTTATGTCGTTTTTAGCCGTAGGCATTCAATTCCACTCCCTTGTAGATACGTATCTATTTGTCTGACACCTTTTAGACGCCAGGAAGATGCAAAAAGTTTTACTGAGTTTATAATAATAGAGTGAATAAACCATGTAAAAAATATTGAGCATTTATACTCGCGTTATCATAATATAATATAAAATCATTTTAGAGAAGGTGGTATTTTGTACTACTGGCCATTAAGGCAAGAAGTAAATCCAGATTTCACGTGTTCTTACTTTGAAAGTTACCTTCAGAAGTTTTGCCATACTCCCATGGAATTCACGAAAGCTCAAATGGATATAAACAATGAAATTCGTATGCTTTGGGAGCAGCATGGATTTTGGACAAGATCGGCTATAGCTAGTATGGCCTTAAATCTACCAGATGAAGACTTCGTTGTTGAGAGACTCTTTCAAAACCCTAAAGATTTTGCGCGAGCATTAAAGCCCCTATACGGGGATAAAATTGCAGCGAAATTTAGAGATTTGTTAGCAATTCATCTCGCCATTGCTGCCCAGATTGTTAAAGCGGCTAAGGCAGGAGATGACAGTGGGGCATCAGATGCTGAAGAACAGTGGTATGCCAATGCTGATGAAATTGCTGATTTTCTTGGGCGCATCAACCCATATTGGTCTCAAAAAGATTGGAAGAGGATGATGCACAAGCACTTAGAATTAGTTAAAGCGGAAGCGGTTAATTTGCTTACTAAAGATTTTAAGGCCAGCATCAAGGTGTACGATGAAATTGAAAGACAAGCCTTGGAAATGGCAGATGTGATGTCGGAGGGCATTATTAAACAGTTTTCTATATAATAAAAAGTAAGAGTTCTGCATTATCTATGCAGAACTCTTACTCTTTATTACTTGGAAAATTAATAATCTATATAACTCAGCAGTTATTAATGCTCATAAACTTGATATTAGGCTTTCTTTTTAAATCTATTACCGGTATTCATATAAATTACACCAAATAGCATGATAAGCACGAATGTTACCCAGGATACACCGGTTAGATAGTCTGGTATAGCAAAAGCAAGAGAGAGGGTGCCACCAACAAATAGAATAACTGCAGAATAAATAAACATGTTACCAACAAATTTAGACAGTGCTTCCTCGTCATACTTTGCTCTTTCCTCCGCAGTGGCGGTATTATAGCCTGAAATAAGGTTCACAGCCTTGAACAGTCTGAGGATCAAACCAAAAATAAGTAACATAAATGCTGCAATAAAGTTAGCAAGCCACATAATAGATCAACCCCCAATTAATTTTCATTACCAAAAAGGCTATTACTCTCCTGTATAATAAACTTAATATAACCCAAAGTATCTTTTCGCCTCTCAAA
>JARBUB010000322.1 GCA_029239905.1 Clostridia bacterium | reverse complement strand
AGAAGTCTTAAATCAATTTGGCAGCATAGATATATTAGTAAATAATGCGGGGATAACCCGTGACAATCTGCTGATTAGAATGTCTGAGGAAGATTTCCAAGCTGTAATAGATATAAATCTTAAAGGTGCGTTTATATGCACAAAGCATGTATCAAAGGTTATGATGAAGCAAAGAACTGGTAAAATAATCAATATAGCTTCAGTTGTTGGTGTAATGGGTAACGCGGGTCAATCCAATTATGCGGCATCAAAGGCTGGTTTGATAGGTTTTACTAAGTCCATAGCCAAGGAGCTTGCAAAACGAAATGTAAACGTGAATGCAGTAGCTCCAGGATACATAGAAACTGACATGACTGCTACTTTACCTGAAAAGGTGAAGGAAGCATTTATGATAAATATACCAATGGCAAGGGGCGGATCACCCCAAGATGTCGCTGATGTTGTACTGTTCCTATCGTCGAAATATTCCGACTATATTACGGGTCAAGTAATAAATATTGACGGTGGAATGGTAATGTAATATTATCTAAATATAAATCCTGAAGGGAGGTGAATAGGTTGATATTCGAGAAGGTACAAGAAAAGGTTGCAGAGCAGCTTGGTGTAGATGCAGAAGAAGTACTAATGGAGTCTTCCTTCATAGATGATCTAGGTGCTGATTCACTTGACATTGTTGAGCTTTTGATGGCACTAGAAGAAGAATTCGATATAGAAATCCCAGATGAGGAAGCAGAAAAGCTTGCATCTGTTGGAGATGTTGTTGAATACATAAAAAACAACCAATAAAAATTGTCCCGTTTATTCGGGGCTCTTTTTTTTGGAATGATGTATTCGAATATCTATGAATTAAATGTAGGGGTAGCTGCCTACAGCTACCCTTAAATATTAGACCAATTCAACCGCGCTGAAGCTTTGGCAGGTATTATATATAAATTTATAATTTTATATTAAGGAGAGGAATTATTTGAATAATAAAAGAGTTGTTATAACTGGACTGGGGGTTATATCTCCCATTGGTACAGGCATTGAACAGTTTTATACTTCACTAAAAGAAGGAAAATGCGGTATAGATATGGTTACGAAGTTTGATACGGAGGGCTATGATACAAAAATAGCTGCTGAAGTAAAAGATTTTGATCCATCAATCTATATCGATAAAAAAGAAGCAAAGAGAATGGACAGATATGCACAATTTGCTGTAGCTGCAACGAAGATGGCAATTGAAATGTCTAAGCTAGATGTAGAAGCAATTGATAATAGGCGCTTTGGTGTTTGTATCGGTTCTGGCATAGGCGGAATGGAAACCTTAGAGAATCAACATAAGATTCTTCAAGAAAAAGGGCCAGGCAGAATTAGTCCTTTCTTTGTACCTATGATGATATCAAATATTGCGGCAGGCAATATATCAATAACCTTTAATGCACAGGGTCCAAACATCACAGTAGTAACTGCTTGTGCTTCAGCTACCAATGCAATCGGAGAGGCATTTAAAATGATTCAAAGAGGAGATGCTGATATAATGGTGAGCGGCGGTTCAGAAGCATCTGTAACTCCTTTATCCATGGCAGGCTTTTGTGCAATGAGAGCGATGTCTACTAGAAATGATAATCCAAAGGCTGCCAGCAGACCTTTTGATAAGGATAGAGATGGATTTGTCATGGGAGAGGGAGCTGGAATGCTCATACTAGAAGAACTAGAGCATGCTTTAAAAAGAGGCGCAACCATTTATGGCGAGGTAGTAGGATACGGAGCTACAGGTGATGCTCATCACATTACATCTCCTGCACCTGATGGAAGTGGAGCTTATAGATCAATGCAAATGGCAGTTAATGATGCGGGTATAAAGCCTGAGAATATTGATTATATTAATGCTCATGGAACATCAACTGAGATGAATGATAAATTTGAGACCATGGCCATTAAGACTCTTATGGGAGATAAAGCCAAAGATGTAGCCATAAGCTCAACTAAGTCCATGACTGGACATTTATTGGGTGCAGCAGGTGCAATAGAAGCTATCGCTTGCTTGATGGCTATCAATGAAAGTATAATACCTCCAACAATCAATTATGAAACTCCAGATGAAAATTGTGATTTATACTATGTACCAAACAAAGCAATAAGTCGTGAAGTTCAGTATGCGATGTCCAACTCACTAGGCTTTGGTGGTCATAATGCTACAATAATATTGAAAAAATATCAATAAGTGATATACTAAGAGATTGGTAAGACTAGTTATTATAGTCATACCAATCTCTTGTTTATATCCAGTTATAATACATATACTTGTATATATGCATATTGTAAACACTGCTCTTTGGCAGATGTTATTCCAGTATTTATATATTAAGGAGAATGTTTTGCACGCTTTGATTTAATAAAAAATGTTGTGTGCAAAACATATTGCATATAGGGGAGGAATTAAATTGTCATCCATAGAAGGCAAAAGAAAAAAAGAGCTAGAAGATATTCAAAAACTGATTAACTACAAATTCAGTACATTAACGCTTTTAAATACTGCACTTACCCATAGCTCCTACACAGCCAATAGACAAGAAGTTGTAGAACATAATGAAAGATTAGAGTTCCTAGGTGATTCAGTATTAAGTACAGTCATCAGCCAATACATATTTAAGAGCTGTAATGAAATGGCAGAGGGGCAATTAACTAGAATAAGGGCAAATATTGTATGCGAGCAGTCCCTGCATATAGCAGCAAATAAAATTAACTTAGGAAAATATTTATTACTCAGCAAAGGTGAGGAATTGACTGGCGGGAGAACCAGAGCTTCTATATTAGCGGATGCTTTTGAAGCGTTGATAGCTGC
>JARBUB010000321.1 GCA_029239905.1 Clostridia bacterium | reverse complement strand
TCATCTTCAAGGGATACATAGAATCTGCTGGCACCGGGATCCCCTTGTCTACCGGAACGTCCACGAAGCTGATTGTCTATACGTCTTGATTCATGTCTTTCTGTACCTAGAATCATCAGACCGCCTAAGGCTTGAACGCCATCCTCTAACATGATATCTGTACCTCTGCCTGCCATGTTGGTTGATATTGTTACGGCGCCCTTTTGTCCTGCCAATGCTACTATTTGCGCTTCCTTCTCATGCTGCTTTGCGTTTAAAACTTCGTGAGGAATACCTCTTCGCTTAAGCATTGTGCTTAATATTTCTGAGTTCTCTATAGATATGGTGCCTACCAATACCGGCTGTCCTTTTTGATGGAGCTTTACTATCTCTTCCACAACTGCATTGAATTTACCCTTGGTGCTTTTATATACTGCATCAGGAAAATCAATCCGCTGTACAGGTTTATTGGTTGGTATCTCTACAACATCCAAATTATATATTGTCTTGAATTCATCTTCTTCTGTTTTTGCAGTACCTGTCATACCTGCAAGCTTGCTGTACATTCTAAAATAGTTTTGGAAGGTTATGGTGGCAAGGGTTTGAGATTCTCTCTCTACCTTAACTCCTTCCTTTGCCTCAATCGCTTGATGCAAGCCTTCACTATATCGTCTACCAATCATAAGACGTCCGGTAAACTCATCAACTATTATAATTTCACCGTCTTTTACAACATAGTCAATATCCTTCTTCATCAAATTTCTAGCCTTTAAAGCTTGATTTATATGATGATTTATTTCCATATTAGCTGAATCTCCAAGATTTTCAATGCTGAAGAATCTTTCCGCCCTGCTAATACCTTCATCTGTAAGGTTTACAATATGAGCCTTTTCATCAATGGTGAAGTCTTCTTCCTTCTTCAGACCCTTAACAAAGTTATCAGCTACAAAGTAAAGGTGAGTCGACTTTTCTCCCACACCTGAAATAATCAGAGGCGTTCTAGCTTCATCAATTAATATGCTGTCTACCTCATCGATCAGAGCAAAATTTAAATCTCTCTGCACCATCTGTTCTCTATAAATAACCATATTATCTCTTAGATAATCAAAACCAAACTCGTTGTTTGTTCCGTAGCTAATATCAGCAGCATAAGCCTGCTGTCTATCTTCTCCTTCAACCCCATGAATGATCAGACCTACTGACATCCCTAAGAAGTTATATATCTTGCCCATCCACTCACTGTGGAACCTTGCTAAATAATCATTTACTGTTATTAGATGAACGCCTTTGCCTTCAAGTGCATTAAGATATACAGGCAAAGCACCCGTTAGGGTTTTACCTTCTCCTGTTCTCATTTCTGCGATTCTGCCCTGATGCAATACTATACCAGCCAAAATCTGTGGTTTGAAGCATCTTTGACCTATTACTCTGACAGCGGCCTCTCTAACCACCGCAAAAGCTTCAGGTAATATATCATCAAGAGTCTCTCCCTTTGCTAGTCTTTCCTTAAACTCAGGAGTCTTACTTTGAAGCTGCTCATCTGTCAATGCCTTCATAGATGGTTCTAAGCCTTCTATGACATCTACTATTTTCATTAATTTATTTACTTCTTTATCATTTTGTTTTCCAAATATCTTTTCTAATATTGACATTTCAATCTCTCCTTCTCATATATAACGAACTTTTTCTGTTATAATTTGAGGGTTAGGTTTTTAAGCCTACCCTATGGAAAGACTAAAAAACCACTTTTCTCCAAATATTATTCTGCATTATTTTATTGTTCATACAAATTGTATCAAAAAATAAGATGCCCAAGGCAATAATCGTAAAAATATTACCTGTTGACAGCTTTGCTAATATACCTTGTACATATACACTAAAATCATTAAATTTATTTATAAAAATCTGCGCAGTTATGTTGGCAGAGCTTTGTATAAATATATTATTGACCTCTAGGAAATAAGCAAGGTTCCAGTCTGCCTGGCTTGCAGCATTTGCCTCATCATACTTGTCTGAAACACTTGATAGAACAGCAAATACCATAAAAGCAAACGCAAAATATTTATTTATATACAAATATCTTTTTGATTCCATCATAAACACTCCAAAATAGATGCTATATGTTTTGCACTAAACATTTTACAATAAATCAGAATGTGCAAAACATTTTCCTCTGTTTATATGGTGCGAAAAATATATTCTTGATTGCACAAAATCAGATGCTTCTACTGATTTTGCATATGATAAATCTTTTTCGCAGCATATATAGTCTAAATTGATATTATTCTTCTTATTTTAGCACAATAATTGCTTCTTAACAACTTTATGGGCTGACAATACATTATGACGTCTGCAAATTAAAAAAAGTTCACAATAATATCTTAAGCAGTATTATTGTGAACTTTTTTATCTTTTGAAAACTTTTTTATCATTATTTCTTGTATGTAAACAAAAACTCCTACATCTAAAAAAACATCCCCGATGCTAAAAACCTTTGGTCTTGGATAAGGCTTGGCAAGTATGAAAATATCACCAAGAAATTTTAAGACAGTGTCCTTTACAATAATAGTGTGAGTTATTATTTCATCATTAATTTGTTCAGGTATTCCAGCTTTTATTAAAGCTTCTTGAGATACGGGCATTTGACCGCCATTAAGCATTATTACGATAAAATTCAAAAATGTCCCTAGCATAATCAGCTTAAAGGATAGCTTGCTTGTATTAAAATATATGCCTATAAACAAAAGACTATAAGAAACAAAATGTATTGCAAAAATATTATTACTTACCAACTGATAACCCTTATCGGATAAAAAGACTGAAATGAACTCTATAAGAAAAGCGCTTACAAT
>JARBUB010000320.1 GCA_029239905.1 Clostridia bacterium | reverse complement strand
TATATAGAGCACAATCGTTCTCTTTTATTAAATAGACCGCAGTCTTTTCAACATGGAGATTATCATGTTGGGAATATGATAATTACCCCAGTGGGTGAGTTAGGAATCATTGATTTTAATAGATTTGATTATGGGGATCCATGGGAAGAGTTTAACAGAATAACATGGTGCGTGAGTATAAGTCCTGCATTTGCATCGGGATATATTAATGGATATTTTGATGATGCAGTACCTGATATGTTTTTTAGATTAATGGCATTATATATCGCTGGTAATCAGCTTTCGTCAATTCCATGGGCTATTCCTTTCGGACAGGAGGAAGTGAATACAATGCTTGCACAAGCGCAAGATGTATTGAAATGGTATGACGATTTTGAAACATATGTTCCAAACTGGTATGCTACTAACTGCGTCTGAAGGAGATATGCTTAATAAATACCAATTCGGCAGCAGAAAACAACTTGAAGAAGGACACAAAGCTAATGAAATGATTACGCTATACTATGCAGGTCCAAATGCAGAATATCTTATTGGGGAGGAAAGAAACATAAAGGAGCTTACCCCATTAAAGGCGGTACAGGCTCTAATAGAAGGACCAAGAAAAAAAGATTTGACAAGGGTGCTTCCGATTGAATTAGAAGTTATAGATGTATCAATTGAAGATGGTGTTGCACATGTTTACATTCATGAAAGCGTTCCATTAGATAGACATGGCAACTTTGGTTCGAGTACTTCAACAACATTTATTATGAATTCCATCAGTGCCACCCTTTAGCAAAGGGAGAGAGAACTATGGAGAAAACAGCCAATGAAATCCAAAAGGAAAGAATTAAAGAAATTGAAGAAAAGGCTTTTCAATTACTAGATAGGTGTGCGGTTGTAACACTTACATCTATTAATGAAAAGGGGTATCCACGTACATGTGCTATAACAAAAGTCAGAAATAATGGCTTTTCTGAAATCTATTTTATGACATCTAAAAGATCTCATTTAGCTGGAAAAGCAACTCATTTTGAAAATAATTCAAAAGCGAGTGTTTGTTATTATCTTGGTGGTGACAGTGTAACACTAATTGGTGATGTTGAAATAGTCATAAACATGGATGAGAAAAGAAAGTTTGATAAAGATTGCGATAGAAATTTCTTCAAGAAAGGAATTGAAGATCCTAAGTGTTATATATTAAGGTTTCGAGCTAATGAGGCAACATTTTGGATAGAAGGTAAATTTAGAACTTGCAAATATAAAACTTACTAATGCAGATACTACGCATTAGTTGTTTCATTTCAGTTAGATATTGCAGCATAAAGAATATACGAATGAATCTTATTTACAAAAGACTCTAAAAATGAAGTTTTTAAATCAAATAATCAAACAAGTTCATGATCTTAGTAAAGGAGCACATGGTGCTGGAAAGAAAACATTAAACAAGTAATAAAAAGTTCATACTTAAATAAATCAAATGTTGGGGTATAGCAGAAGAAAATCTTCGTATCTATACCCTTTGTTTTTATATTGGAATAATATAAATCCATCCAAGTTGGATCTTTTAACATAGTTTACGGCAATTGTCATGAATATAGAGAACGTAAATGCAGCTATAGTTGGAAGGATTTTACTTGAGTCTGGTAGAATATGTATAAGATAACATGGAATGTGATTTAAATAGAAAGCTTGTAGCTGGGCTTTATTTGATTATACTGTTACAAGGAGAATATTATATGGATGTTTCGATTCGTTACGTCAATGCAAGTGATATTGATGCATTGGCCAATGTTCATTCAAGGTCGTTAAGAGCAGCCTTCAAGGATATAGTTTCAGATGATATTTTGGATAATAATTTCTCATTTGAGCACAGGAAAAACGGATTTACTCGTGAATTAGCTGCGGGAAGTCCCACTACTGCAATAGCTTTTGCCGGTGTCAGTGAGGTTGGTCTTTTGTCATTTGGACCTAGCAGATATATTGATATTGTTGAAGATACAATTGAATTATGGAGAATATATCTTATTCCCGAATCGTGGGGCAGTGGGATTGGAGAAGAGCTGCTCGATTGGGGTATTGAAGAAATAAGAAGACAAGGATATAAGAGAGTAATTCTTTGGGTTTTAGAAGCGAACTTACGGGCGCGTAAATTTTATGAGAAGCATGGATTCTTTCATGATGGACGCAGCATTGAGGCTGATTATGGTAGGAAGGTTAGTGAATTCTTATATATCAGAGATCTGTAATCAAGGAAAAGTAGTTTTGAGTTCTTGCTGAGGTGATACTCTGCGTAACAAATGAAAGTGAAGGTGTTTATAAAATGAGCAACTGGACTATGACAACAGATGAAAGTAAAAAAAGATGGGAAGCGAATGCTGATTTTTGGGATGAGAGAATGGGTGAACATAGTAATATGTTTCATAGAGAAATTGTTAGACCCTCAACGGAGGTATTACTAGAAGTAAATGAAGGAGAAGAAATACTAGATATTGCTTGCGGTAATGGGAATTTTTCAAAAAGATTAGTTGAGCTAGGGGCTAAAGTTACAGCATTTGATTACAGTGATAATTTAATAGAAAAAGCTAAAAAAAGATGTTCTCCATATTTAGATAGCATTAAATTTAAAGTAATAGATGCAACAAACTATAATCAGCTTATTGAGTTAGGCGAAGAATGTTTTGATAAAGCTGTAGCAAACATGGCTTTGATGGATATCGCTGATATTGAACCATTGCTTCATGCAGTTTATAAACTATTAAAGACAAATGGAATATTTGTATTTTCCATTATGCATCCTTGTTTTCAATCTCCTAAAATGAGGAAGGTTATTGAAACAGAGGATTTAGGTGAAAAGGTACAAAC
>JARBUB010000319.1 GCA_029239905.1 Clostridia bacterium | reverse complement strand
TGCCAAAAGCATGCGTCTTTGGATATATATAGCACTTCCTATTATTGCAGGCTTTGCTGCAGTGGAACTATTAAAGCGACAATCAGCCGTTAAAATTATAATTCCAAGGCAAGTAACGAAGAAACGTGTATTAAGATAAATATAGTTTTATAAAGGCATGCAGCTCTATGTATGCCTTTTACTTTACATAATCTGTAACGTCACTACTGCCTTCTATAGTTATTACTACATTTACCTCCAGTTCCATTATTTCAACAATATCCTCAACATCAGGCTTCTCATGGGGATATAATCTATGAAACATTTCCTGATTATTAAAAATATCCGTACCTTTCTCCTTCCAGGTTTCAAAAAGCGCAAGGCACTTTTTCTCCAATTCCTTTTGCTCTTGCTTTATCAGCTCATTTCTAAACTCCGGATTGGTCAGCTCTATTTGTTTTTGAGTGCTTGCAAAGGTTGTTCTTACGTTAATATCTTTTTTAAGCTTCACGATACTTCCATCATAAGTTAAATCAGTCTTTACTCTGCTTCCTACAATCTCTAGTGTCATGATATTATTATTTTTACCATGTACAAGCAACGTGCCCGTTCTTAAGCTATGATGCATCATATTATAGATCGCTGTCTCATCCCTGCTCATTTCTCCAACCATTTTATCATCCTTTATAACAGCAGTACTATTCAACCTAATTTTAGAGTCTAAGTGCTCCTGACTTATAATTAACATAGGTATTACATCAACCCGATTTCCTCTAAGTCTATTATTAAGATAGTCATCAATCCTGGTTACATATCTCTTGGCCGCAGCTGCCTGGTTAATAGGGATTTCATACAAATAGATACCTATATATTCTTCCTCCGGTAGTTTAATTTCAATCAGCTTTTCTGGGTCTTCACCGTAAATGTACATAAATTGACGGAGTACAAATTCCTGATCACGGTTTAAAAAGTCAATATAAAAATCCAAGCCCTTCTCCGCTGCTTTTTTGGTAAAAATCAAAGTCTTGTTTTGTGTGAAGTTCAACTTCATACTGGTCCCTAAATTCAAATCTCTGATTGCTTCCAGCAGTGTCTCTCCTTTTGATTTATACACAAGTCTCTGACCTTTGCCACCTGCGATTTGTTCACTCCTGTAAGGCTTAAAAACCTCTAGATATAATACAACATTGTCTTCTTCATCAATATCAATAACTGTAGTTACTACAATCAATAATTTGTTGATATCCCTATAGCTGAAGCAGCCGGATGTAAGTAGGCATAGCACAATAATTAATACCAATAATTTTTTTTTCATAGCTATGCATCCTCATTCCTTTCAAAAATATTATTAGATATCTTATCAAGGTCATCACGAATCAGTACATCCTTTAAATTAAGCACCTTAAGCGTACCCAGAGGATAAAGAAATGGGTAACCGCAGCTATCCAAGCCGGCAAGATGTGAAACCAATAGCACAAAGCTGACATAAAACCCCGGCAGACCAATTATTGAAGAAAATATCATGATTATAAAAGCCCATATGGTAATTGCTCCATAAGTCTTAGGAACTAAGAAAGAGCAGATAGAGCTTAGGGCAATGACGATCAGTGTTATATTTGATGCAAGAGCAGATTTAACCAATGCATCTCCAAGGATTAATGCCCCAACTATACTGATAGAGGAACCCAATGGCTGAGGTAACCGTACACTGCCTTCTCTTATCAGCATAAAAAACAAAGACAGCATTACAACTTCAACGGAGGTGGGAAATGGTATCCCCGCCCTTGCTGCAGCAAATCTAAAAACGAATATAGTTGGTATAAGGTTTGTATGATAGCAAACCAAAGCTATGTAAAAGCCTGGCAAAAGTGTTGCTATAGCAAAAGCACCCCATCTTAGCAGTCTCGCTGTATTGGAGATATACTTATTCAAGTAGTAGTCATCGGGAGTCTGAAAGGACTCTAGAAAAAAGCTCGGGGCAACCACAGCGATGGGTGTACCATCCACCAATATTACAACCTTTCCTTCACTTAATTTACTTGCTGCTATATCCGGTTTTTCTGTATAACCTATGGTATCAAATGCCGTATGCTTCGCTTTTATTCTTTCTTCAATAAAATTGCTGCTTAAAACATAATCTTCCTGAATATCCAGTAAGCTTTTTCTTATCAGATCAACCAACCTATGCGGTGTTGCTCCGTCTATATAAGCTAAAACTACAAGACAATTGGATTTGTTACCCATACCATAAGGTTCTAGCTTCAGCATAGGATTTTTTATACGCCGCCTTATTTGTGTAATATTAACAATAATGTCCTCCGTAAAACCCTCTCTAGGACCTTTTAAAACAGTCTCCGTCATAGGTATATCTATGCTTCTGGTGTTGTAACCCTTGGCATCACATGTAACGATTTTTTCTATGCCAGGAAATAAAATCATTACATCACCGGATAATATTTTTACAATTGCTGTATCAATTGAATCTGCAAATCTAACCGTTTTAGAGGTTAAAATTTCTCCGGTGATCCTGTCAATATTATTTCCGATATCTTCACATTCCATCAAAGGGCGCAATATAAAGTCACTTACAAAAACACTGTCGCACATGATACCGTCAAAAATCACATGAACAGTTCCTCGATTTGTCCGCAGCTCTCTATAAATAATATCAAAATTATTATTTAAACGTTCCTTGATTATTTTTACTTTCTCATCATGCATATTCATCACCAGTATAATTTTCTGTATTAGGGTTGAATATTATTCATAATGCTGTCAAAGCTACTAATATCATGTAAATATTAGAAAGGCAGTTTTATATGGATAAATTTACTTCACGACATTTTGCATTTCTCATCATGGGTGCCT
>JARBUB010000062.1 GCA_029239905.1 Clostridia bacterium | reverse complement strand
ATTTGGACTGGCAGTAACAGCAGCAACCTGACCTTGTGCATAATTGAAGGTGGAGGTTACGCTGTTTGTCATGCCTGCTTTGGTTCCATAGGCTTTTAGAGTTGCAGGCAGTGTAGTTAGAGTAACCTGAGCAATTGGGTCATAGGCAGCGAATTCACTATTGTTCAGTGAATACATTATTGCAGCTCCTTCTGTATCGCAGGTTAATGTAACTTTTGAGCCTATGCCAACAACTGCTCCATTTGCCGGTGCCGCTGTAATGCCGCCAACTGTCGAGGCATTACTAACAGGTGTACCAGTAACAAGTATATTATTGATATTACTTGTTCCGCCCGAACCAACAATTGCTCCGCCTTGCGAGACGTTACTTGTCATAATGAATCTTACAAGTAGTTTCTCCGCATCAGCTGCCCCAGCAGGCAATGAAACTGCTGGCATATAATTGCTTAAAGTAGTGCCAGTAATTGTATATGCACCATTTGGAACATCATTCCATATGGCACCGTTATCAACGCTGTAAACTACTTTAAATTCTTTAGGTCCAGTACTGATCTGCCAATACTTTGTAGCTGCACCATTATCCCAGCCATTAATTGATAAACTTCCGGTGCTATAAGTCGGTATTGCACTCTTAAAGTTTGTCAATTCAGCTACAGTTGCCAGTGCCCCGCTTGTTGCAGGTACCACTGCCGATGCTGGAACTGCAGTACAATCCCATGCTGCTACAGTTTCTGATGCTGCCGCCATCACTCCAAAATCTCCTGCAGAGAAATTTAGAACTAGCATCAAAGCAAGAAGTACTGCTGTCATTTTTCTAAACAATTTTATTTTCATACATTTACCCCCCTAGTAAATATTTTTCACATTAACCTTACCACATACTGCAAGTACTATTTTGTCATATTGCTTGCAATGCCTGTACATTTCATAAGCAAGTCTCGACAAATAAGGATTTGTTAATAATTATTTTACTTATTAAATCAAATATATAAAATTCTCACAGCTTCACAATAACTTTATATCAGTCCTAGAAACCATCCTACCAATTACTCATTTTTAATGTTTCATCTAAAAAAGAAAGGTGCTTTCAAAGAAATGTCGAATTGTGTCGATGAGAATGCAAAAGAAGAATGGAGAGATAACAACAATGTCTATTGCCCAGGATAATTATATGAATTCAACCCGCTATAGAAAGTTTCGAAAGCAGAAGCGTAAAAGAAAGACCTGCTATTCAATACTTATTTTGATTTTATTTTTTGTGAATTTATTATTTGTACATACTGAAGCTTCTTCACTGACACCAGTAAAAGAGCAGACCAATAATTTTAAAAGTAATGTAATCAGTTTTTCTTTCAATGAATATTTAAATAAGCCAAATATACAGATTGCCCATAAGATAATGCCTGGGGATACGTTGTTTAGTATTGCCAGAAAACACTATGAATCTACCGAATCTATTGCTAAATTGAAGCTAGATAACAACATAAAGAATCCCAGTCTAGACTTTAAAGCTGGGAATATCATAAACATTTCAAATCCTAAGGTAATAGATATTTATAAAGTTAAAACAGGAGATACACTCTTTAGTATTACACAGAAATATTTCAATCGTGGATGGTACATCGACTACGTCCAGTCCGTTAATGGAATTAAAGACCCTAGCATAGATATAAAGGTTGGGATGAAAATCACTTTACCATTAACCAAATCAACAGCTATTCATACAGTCCGACCTGGAGAAACCCTTTATGGAATAGTATTAAAGTACTTCCACCCATCTAACTTTCAGGAATTAATTATTGAACATAATGAAATAGCTAATCCTGCGAATTTGAAAGCAGGATTAGCTATTAAAATCCCCAACCCCTTCTATACCGATAAAAGTGTTCTTAAAGGGACTATATCTAAACAAAAACCTTCTTACTATATTGAAGTTAATAAGTCTAAAAACAGCCTGGCTATTTTCAACAATCAGATTTTAGTTCGTACGCTTCCAGTCGCAACGGGTAAAAGTAAAAGCTTAACTCCCGAGGGAACATTTAAAATAGTTAATAAAATAAAGGACCCCTGGTATTCACCAAAGGGTATTCCAGGAGGTACCTCTAAAAATCCCCTTGGTTCGCGGTGGTTAGGACTAGATGTCCCTAATACAAATGGAACAAAATATGGCATCCATGGAACTAACAATCCGACTTCTATAGGTAAATATGCAAGTTTAGGCTGCATCCGCATGAATAATAAAGATGTCCAATGGGTATATGATCATATACCTACTGGAACTGTAGTGGTTATAAAGAATAAATAATCTGTAGTAAATATCACATATCATATCATCGTAAAAGCCTGTGATTTGTCAATCATAGGCTTTTTCAACATTCCCTTAAATAAAGGATGACCTTGGTGACTAGCACCATTTATTCAAAACTTAACTTTCGAATAAATATTTTCATAGACTATCAAAATAGTCTTTACAAATCAAGACTACTGCAGTAGTATAAAGATATACTACTCTAATAGTCTGGAGGATTTATTTTGGATACAGTAAAATTATTTGACAGCGAACTTAAAATTATGGAGATTGTGTGGGATAAGGAACCCGTATCAGCTAAGGAAATTACCCTCATCGCCGCTGAGACAATCGGATGGAATAAAAATACAACTTATACGATTATTAAAAAACTTATCGAGAAAAATGCAATTGAAAGAACTGAACCGAACTTTATCTGCATTTCACTTGTAAAAAAAGAAGATGTACGGAAAGCTGAAACCCAAAGTCTTATCGACAAGCTTTATAACGGATCTAAAAAAGCTTTTTTCGCCGCATTCATTGAAGATGATATATCCGATGATGATCTTGAGATGCTGAAAAAGCTAATAGAAAAGAGGTAGACTATGCTATCAGAAATATTCTACTGGATACTAAATGCTAGTATTATCGGAAGTATTGCCGGACTGATCGTTTTGTCACTGCGTAGAATTAAAGCTCTTCCGCGTTTTGTGGTATATGTCTTATGGACTCTTCCGCTCATCAGGTTGTGGCTGCCTTTTGGAATGGCCAACCGATATAGCCTGCTAAGCCTAATTTCAAGATTTACTACAAAAACAGTGGTTATTTGGGAAGAAATACCCCATCTCACAACCACCAACAGTATAATGGTGGCAAACAGCTATTTTCCTATTGAATACAAAACTGTTCTTCTTGAAAATGTGTTTCATGTGACATCGGTAGTTTGGATTATCGTTTGCTGTACAGCTATTGTGGCTTCAGTATTGTTATACTTCTTTACAAAATCAGAGTTAAAGTCTGCAGAGCTTATAAAAGGTAATATCTATAAATCTGACAGAATTACAGCTCCTGCTGTATATGGTGTTATTCGTTCTAAAATCATTATTCCCACCGCCATAGCCCATGGGAATATCGATTATATCATCCTGCATGAACAAGTACATATAGAGCGTAGAGACAATCTGTTTCGGATAGTTGCCGTGATAACGGCGTGCGTTCATTGGTTCAATCCGCTTTCATGGATATTTTTAAAATACTTTTTTGCCGATATGGAATTAGCGTGCGATGCAAAGGTTTTGAAAAGCCTGAACGAAAACCAAGCCAAAGAGTATGCTCATACCATTCTTACATGTGCCTCCAACAAAGCTTTCTTTGTATCGGCATTTGGAGGAGCAAAAACAAAGATGCGCATTGAAAGTATATTGTCATATAAAAAACTTACAATTTTATCATCACTCTGCTTTGCTGTATTGGTATTGGTAATCACTATAATTATTATCACCAATGCGACTGTTTAGGAGGTATCATTTTGAAAAGAATACTTTTTATAATATTAACAGTTTTCTTGTTGCTGACAGGATGTGCAAAACCAGAAAGCATCGATATGATAAAGGCAGACAATATAACAATTTTTTATGGAGTTTCAAGTCATGCTATGTTTGGTGCAGATCAAGGGGTCATTGATAGCTTGCTTAATCAATTCAACGCTCTTAGCTTTGAAAAAACCACAGAGGAATTGGATTTACTTAGCGCTTTTTTTGTGATTTTTTCCCACGATGGGAACGATGTCAAAAAAATCTGGGTTGATAAGAATGGCGTGTTTTGGCTTGACGGTAAAACACAATGCTATAAGATTTCTTCCGGGTCATTTGATTACCAGCATTTAAAAGCAATATGCGAAGACAGTAGATAATGCCCTTATGAACTGCAGATATGAGAAATCAATAGTGCTGGTGTCATAATGATAATGAAAAAAACATAGAAGAGGGGCGAGTTCATGAAATATAGAAATTTCTATTTCCTGTCACTGCTTGTGGTTGTAATGGCATCCGTTTATCCAATACATATGGGTATTGTAACCTTGGGCAGTTATTTGCAAAATGGTTCTATTCAAGCTGCCGATTATCCGAAATACATCATACCCTACACACCGATCAGTATTGCGCTAATTATTTCCACCGCACTCATGCCGTTAATTTTCAAGCTGTTTAGACGTTATACTCTACTCGTTGTTTCGTTTATAGGAATGATAATATTCTTTGTCACCGAATTCGGGTTTGAACAGATCAAGGTGATTGAGGGATATGTGAAAATGCCCCTTGAATCATGGCAGTTAAGCTTGTGTATGGCAACGCCTGAGGTTCTCCGCTCCATCGGCGAACCCATCTATGCAGCGAACAATCCAGTTTTCAAAATTCACTTTTATATGATTGCTATTGTCATCATACTTGCTGTACTGAATGTGATATATGGTTTTACTAAAATGCTCAGAGAACAGGACTATGAAAGAAAGCGTCCTCTGATTGCTCAAGCTGTTTCTGCTTCGCTATTCATCGGACTTTGTATACTCGCCTGCTTTACTGCTTTTTATAGAAACGGCACAATCAATATTTCAAACTTATCGGCGATGCTTATGTCTATATTCTTCATCATATTCGGCAATACAGTCGGTATTTATTGCGGCTCCATTTTTTATGGAAAAAGCAAGCTATTATCAAAGATTATACCTGCGATAGCTGCCTCATTGACAACACTTATCATGTATATCGGCGAGCTGATGCTGATGGGTGGTACCCTTTTCAAATATGGCGAAGGGTTCTTTTTTGAAGCCTTAGGGGTAATTCCTTTCTCCATAGCTGATATTGTAATTATTCTGGTTTCCGGTGTGATTACATATATTGTGATGCAATGCCTTAATAACCCACGCGCAATAGAGTAATTCAGATACATTTATGCAAATATAGCCCTCCCTTGAAAACAAGGGGGGGCTATATTTCAAAATCAATCAGCGTTCCTCTCGGAAATATGCATTGCCTAATCCCTTCGGAGGTGCATTTTCCTTTGACTTTTTCATGGACACCACCACAAGCACAACAATAGTAACCAGGTATGGCAGCATATCTATAAAATACTGGGATACATTGATTCCTAAGCCTTGCATTCTAAATCCAATGATATCCAATCCACCGAAAAGAAATGCACCGAACAAGGCTTTATAAGGATTCCATGTTGCGAAAATAACCAGTGCAACGGCGATCCAGCCTCTTCCTGCTGTAACGCCTTCCTGCCAGGCCGGTACATATACAAGGGATAGATAAGCGCCCCCCAAACCGCAAAGTGCACCACCCAATAAAGTATGCACATATTTATATAAGTTAACATTGATTCCTACAGCATCTGCTGAGCCAGGATTCTCTCCTACCGCCCGCAGATTCAGACCCTTACTGGTTTTATACAGATAAATCCCCAACAGGATTGATGCAGCATATCCCAAATAAACAAAAGCATCCTGTCTAAAAAGTATGGGACCTATAACAGGGATATTCCCTAGGACGGGGATTGTATAAGGTCTAAAGAACAATCTTATGCCTTCAGGTGCTATCTGACCTACCAAGGGCTGGCCAATAAAATTAGAAAATCCAGTGCCGAATATGGTTAAGGTCAAACCGGATACTACTTGATTTGCTCTTAAGGTAATCGTTAAAAACGCAAAAATTAGTGCGCCGAATGCTCCTGCAATCATTGCCGCTAGCAAAGCCAATGCTGCATTTCCGGTCATCATACCTACCATAAACCCCATAACTGCACCCATTAGCATCATACCCTCTACCCCAAGATTTAAGTTCCCGGAGCGCTCTGTGATGATTTCGCCAATCGTTGCAAATAAAAGTGGTGTGCCGGCAACAATTGCCGCAGCGAGAAAGGAAATTAGTGCTTCCATAATCAGACAACCTCCTTTTTCACTGAGTTTTGATTTTTTACTAAAATAAACTTATATTGTACAAAGAATTCACTGCCTAATACAAAGAATAAAATGATGCCTTGCAGAATTAATGCCGCTGATTCGGGTATCCCAAAAACCGTCTGAATATAGGATCCACCTTCCAATAATGCTGCAAAAAGGATAGATACCACTAAAATAACAGGTGCGCTTAAGGATGCCAGCCAAGCTGTTATAATTGCTGTATATCCTACGCCTCCAGTTACTTCAACAGACAGTGTACTGTTAACTCCCGAGGCCTGAATCATTCCAACCAAGCCACAGAGCCCACCGCTTAATAATATTGCAATTAAAATTGTCCTTTTTATATTAATGCCTGCATACCTTGCTGTATTGATGCTTTCACCAATTACAGCGATTTCATAACCCTTCTTTGTATGATTCAAGAATATATACACCGCAGCTACCAATAAAAGTGCAAATATCCAGCCGATATGAACACCCATCAGCTTTGGTAGAATAGCGTTTTCTGTAAAATTTGCAATCTTAGGGAACCCCAGAGAGTTTGGATCTCTCCATGGTCCATATTGCAAATACATAATCCATTTTAGTCCAATATAATTCATCATTAAGGTAACGATGGTCTCATTTGTGCCCCACTGTGCCTTGAAAAAAGCGGGTATCAACGCCCATAGCCCACCAACCAGCATAGCAGCAAGTATCATAAGCAGCAGCAAAATAGGTTTAGACATATCACTCATATTCAAAGCTACAAAGCTTGCAGCAAATGCGCCCATGGCGATTTGACCCTCCCCCCCTATATTCCAAAACTGCATACGAAATGCAATTGCAATACCCAAGGAAGTAATCACCAGAGGAATGGCTTTAATAATGGTTTCGCGGGCCCTATAGGCAGTACCAAAAGCACCCTGTACCATTTTCATATAAACATTGGCTGGATTCAGATCCAGAAGCAAAATAAATATCGAAGAGGTAATCAGAGCTAATATGATAGCGCCTATTCTAATTGTCGCAGCTTTTAGTCTGCTAGGTTCACTTTTCTTAATTGCACGTATGGTCATTGGCATTATCATATTAACTCAATTCCTCCTTTATGTCTGAATTTACAGCGCCTACCATCATCAGACCAATTTCTTCCTTTGTTGTATTCCTTGCATCAACGATGCCGGTTATTTCACCTGCACACATGACCATAATCCTGTCACATAGCTCTAGTAAAACGTCCAAATCTTCACCTATATATAAAACAGCAACACCTTTTTGCTTTTCTTCATTCAAAATGTCGTATATCGTATGACAGGAATTGATATCAAGTCCTCTTACAGGATATGCGGTAATCAGAACCTGAGGTTTGGAATCCAGCTCTCTTCCCAGCAGCACCTTTTGTATGTTACCACCGGAAAGCATACGTACTGGATGGTTAATTCCGGGAGTTTGAATGTCCAGTCTTTTAACAATTTCTAAAGACTTTTGCTCTGCAGGCTTTCTGTTGATAAAGAATCCCTTCTGTCTCTGATACAGCTTAAGCACAATATTGTTTACGATATCCATGGATGCAACTAAGCCCATACCAAGTCTATCTTCTGGAATAAAACTCATGCTGACACCTTTGGCGATGATCTCCGAAGGTGATTTCCCAACTAAGTTCTCTTCTTCAAAAATAATTTCTCCTTGCTTCACTGGCTGCAAACCTGCAATGGCCTCGCATAACTCCTTCTGTCCACCACCGGCAATTCCTGCAACACCCAGTATTTCTCCAGCATAGATGCTAAAGCTTAACTCCTTTAATACTTTAACGCCTTCATCATTGTAAGCAATTAAATCCTTCACTTCCATTGCTACTTTGCTTTTTTCTGTTTCAATCCTCTTGATGGATAAATCCACAGCACATCCCATCATCAGCTCCGTCAGATGCTTAGGATTGGTGGAATTCTTATGAACAGTTTCAACAGTTTCACCTTTTCTAAGGACTGTGATACGATCTGCAACTTCCATAACTTCATTCATTTTATGTGTAATAAAAATAACTGCACAGCCTTCTTCCTTCATGCGATTCATTATTTTAAAAAGCTTTTCGGTTTCTTGAGGCGTCAGAACCGCTGTTGGTTCATCCAATATTAGTATCTCTGCGCCTCTATGCAGCACCTTTAGTATTTCCAAAGTTTGTTTTTCACCTACAGACATGTCATATACCTTTTTATCCGGATCAATATCTAATCCGAATCGTGCAGACATTTCTCTGATCCTCTCTGTAAGTGCCCTTTGATTTAAGAATAACCCGTTTTTTTGACCCAGAATAATATTTTCTTTTGCTGTTAAAACATCTATCAGCTTGAAATGCTGATAGATCATGCCTATGCCTGCATTTATTGCATCCTTAGGTGCTGCAAACCGCACTTCCTTATCTTTAACAAAAATAGAACCGCCGTCAGGGGTATAAACCCCAGACAGCATGCTCATTAAAGTACTCTTCCCTGCACCGTTTTCACCAAGCAAGGCATGTATTTCACCTTGATGGACAGTCAGGTTGATGTTTTTGTTTGCAACTACTTTCCCAAAGGACTTACTAATGTTCTGCATTGAAATATAGTTGTTTTTCATCACTTTTTCCTTATCTAATCAATTTATTTTATCTTGCCTTCAACACCTTGCACAAACCAATTTACACTCATCATTTCTTCAAAAGTCATAGCAGAACCTTCAGCTACCTTCACAGCTCCTGTTTGATCCTTTATAGGACCTGCAAATACATTAAGAGAACCATCAATAATTGAAGCCTTCGCTTTATCAACCGCTGCTTGTGCTCCTTCTGGTGCATTTGCAGTAAGTGGTGCCAATTCAATCAAACCATCTTTAAGATCACCATAATAGTTTACTTGCTTCCAATTGCCATCAATTATATTCTGTACTTCAGCAGCATAGTATTTGCCCCAATGCCATAATGGCGCTGTCAAATACGCTTTTGGTGCTGAATCTCTTGTATCTAAATCATAGCCAATTGCCCAGACACCTTTTTCTTCAGCCGCTTGCTGAGTTGCTGTTGTGTCCTGATGCTGTGCCAAAACGTCGCAGCCTGCATCCAATAGAGCCTTTGCTGCTTCTTTTTCTTTCGCAGGATCATACCATGTATGAGTCCAGTTCACCTGTACTGTAATCTCTTTATTCACTGATTGAGCTCCTAATGTAAAGGCATTGATACCTCTAACAACTTCCGGAATTTCAAATGCTGCAACATAACCAAGCTTATTTGTCTCAGTCTTCAAACCTGCTACAATACCGGCAAGATATCTAGCCTGCTCCATAGCCCCGAAATAGTTATTAAAGTTTTCGCCGCTCTTGAAGCCGGAGCAATGATAAAACTTAACATCCGGATGCGCTTTTGCAGCTTTTTCTGTAAAGTCCATAAATCCGAAGGATGTTGAGAATATTACCTTCGCGCCTTGGTCAATCATGTCATTTATAACTTTCTCAACTTCACTGGATTCTGGTACTGATTCTCTTATGATTGTTTCAACCTTATCTCCTAGCTGTTCCTGAAGATATTTTCTACCTTCATCATGAGCTTGCGAATAACCTCCGTCATTTGCAGAACCTACATAGATAAACCCAACCTTGATTGCCTCAGCCTTTGGTGTTTCAGTTGGTGCAGCTGCTGGTGTAGCCTTTGCTCCACAGCCTGTAAGCATAACAGCAAATACTAGGACAAGTACTAATAGTAGACTAATGGTTTTTTTCATTTGATTATTCCTCCCCAAATTTAATTATTCGTTATTGAATTATTTAAATACTTGTTAAGGTATTTATTTAACTGAAAGTAATGGTTCCTTCCTCAATGGATTCAATGATGGCTAAGGATTCTATACGAATTCCGTTTTGCAATAAAACCTCCCGCCCCTTTTGGAAGCCTTTTTCAATGACAATTCCTACGCCTGCAACTGCAGCACCTGCTTGCTGCACAATATCCACCAGCCCAGAAGCAGCTTTCCCATTGGCTAAAAAGTCATCAATGATGAGGATTGAATCCTCTGGTGTAATATACTTCTTTGAAACTCGAATATTATAGCTCTTCTGCTTGGTATAGGAATATACTTCGCTGTGGAAAGTATCCAGATCAATGTTTAATGCATCATGCTTTTTTGCAAAAACCACTGGTACGTTAAAGTACTGAGCAGCAATGCATGCAATAGCAATCCCTGAGGACTCCACAGTCAATATCTTGCTTATCTTTACATTATTGAATCTTTCCTTAAATTCCCTGCCTATTTCATTGAACAATTCAATATCCAACTGATGGTTTAAGAAGCTATCTACCTTGACAATGCCATCCCCAATGATTTTTCCATCCTTTAGTATTCGATCCTTTAAAAGCTCCATTTCTCTTCCTCTCTTGCATAAAAATCTTTACAATGCTCTCTTTGCTTGTCCAAATGAATAAAAAAATCTGCATATAAACGCCCAGATAAGAATTAATTCTGGGAGTTTATATGCAGATTTGCATTTTTGCAATCTATTATAGACTAATAACATGAACATTCTTGATATGTATGAAATGTTCAGAAACATCTTTAGTCAATAATTCAACACAAAAGTCTTACATCTGATATATAAACAACCCGTAGTCCGGTGATTCACGGTCACCTGGTAGAGACGCTTAGACCATATTACTAAGCATATACAAGTCGCTAGTTTCTTTTAGAAACTTTAATTTAATTTTCAATTATAAATCTGAACTATTTATTAGTTTTGCAATATAATGTTCAGGTATATACATATATTATATTAAAAATAGAAAGAAAGCAAGTGTAAATATGCGAATATTATAAAATTCGACATATTATTTTTTCACTGTAATTTCTACTACAATATCGTACTAACTCTTCTATAAACCTTTCCCTGAGTCCGTCACTTGAATTAAGGCTTTTGGAAAAGGTTCAAAGACAGTTTGCTGTATGAGATATTCTTCATTAAATCTAATAACCCAAGCCCATAAAATAGCCATCACTGTTGATTGCGGAATATGCTTATTGTGATAATCTTCAAGAGAGTCTATAAAATACGCTTTTTCCTTTTCGGATAGCATTTTAGAGAAATAGCCAAAAATATGGAGCATAACGTTCACGTATTGCCCACAGGTAGGCATTTTTAGTAGTAATTTATGTAGATTCTCTTCATAGGCTTCATAAATTTCATCCATAGTCAGGTTTTTATGATTTGCTACAATCCTTCCTAGCACCTTGAGTTGGTTTTGGGAGTGTGCCATAAAAAGATATTTATTCTTTTCATGAAATTGAGTCAACGCTTTTATAGTATTTTCTGTCTTCACCATACGAAAATCAGCTTTTGTAAAAATCATTGTATAGAAATTTTCCCTAATGTTAAAATTACTGATTCGCCCTTCATCTTCAAAGACAGCATCAGGAAAATGTTCCATCATAAATCCGCTAAAAATGCCCTTTTCCTTTTTGCTGATACAAGGTACTTTACCAATTGATTCATATACTCTTACTTCTTTAATGCCACAGCTCGGAGAACGGCTCTTCAGAAGAAAACCTTCTGGTTGAAACGCTCTTATAGTAAGATATGCTTCTTTTGTAACCTGCTTCATATCTTCCGTCATATCAACACCACTTTTAGTGAGTACAAGTCGACGTACACCATCAGTCTCAATAATTCTTAATGATTCTCTAGGCGAGGTCAATCCCATCTCCATCTCTGGACATATCAGCATAAAATCTACGAACGGCTTAAGTTGCTCCACCTCATGATTATGAATCATTGATCCGTCAAAGCGGCAATTTTCAAATCCAATACATTTGCTAATTACAATCTTAGGTCTTTCAAAATTCATCCATTGTTCCTCCAGTGCTTTTTCGTTCAACAAGTATATTCTGTGCAAAGCACTTAAAAGAAATTACGTCGTTACAGCTTCTCGTATTTTATCTTGTGATTATTGTTAGTTTTGGTGTTTTCTAATTAATTTTTACTCCAAATATTTTTTGTCCCCGTGTTCCTACAACAATCATATTTTCAAAAACTGCAGGAGACCCCTCTACATTAGAACCTAGCTTGATAGTATCTAATACCTTGCCTGTCAGCCCCTGGATCAGATACATTTTACCCGCAGAATCGCAAAGAATAATGTATCCTTCTCCATCTTCAGTATATACATCAACAGGGGAGCTCCATGAATAGTTAGGTATTTCCATGCGCCATATTTCTTCTCCTGTGTTTTTATCCAGAGCAACAAGCAAACCCTTATTAAATCCTCCCCACCGAGCAAGATTATATATTACCATATGACTTAAGGACTTCTTTCCGATCACTGGTGTTGCTAAAGCTCCTCCATTGTTTGGCTTATCTCCTATTTTAGAATAACATTGATAGGGTTTCTCCCAGATCAGCTGACCGGAGAGCGCATCGATTTTTCTGATATGACTCGTTCCTTTAGCCCCCTGCTTATCCACTTCACATGCCGTATAAAGGGCAACTTGCTCATCCTTCACTTCCTCAATCACAATGGTACTATCGGTATCGTCAGTATTATTTCTTATCCAAACAGGCTTTAAGGTGTTTAAATCTACACAAGAAACCCAACCTCCATTATCTGCAAAGTAGGCTAGATTCTTATAAACAGCCACAGAATTTTCTATTCCTTGATAATAATTCTCTGGTATTTTATATCTGTATTTTGTTATCTTTGGATCTATGGTTATTGTATTTTCAAACTTGTCATAGTTTGTATTCAGCTTCGCAGTATAAAAAATGCCATTTTC
>JARBUB010000061.1 GCA_029239905.1 Clostridia bacterium | reverse complement strand
TTTCAAATATACTTCTAAGGCTTGAATTCGGATAATCAGTGTTCATTTTATGCAGGGCATACTTAATCATAGCCGTTGCAGAAGCAAGTGTTTCAAAACACCCATTTCTTCCACAGTTGCAATCATAGAAGTTTTCTCCAATCACCATATGTCCAATTTCAGAGCCTGCCCCATGAGCACCTCTTATTATTTGCTTATTAATAATAATTCCACCACCGATTCCGGTTCCAATAGTCAGGAAAACAGAATCCTTTGCTTCCTTGGTGGAGCCAAATAAGCTCTCTGCATAAGCTGCTACGGTTGCATCATTCTCAATATAAACTGGTATATTAAAATGCTCTCTAAGGTAGCTTACTGCCTCAACGTTGTACCAAGATAAGTTGGTGCAATAAATGATACTGCCTTTATTATAGTCAACCAGCCCGGGAACACCTATTCCAATGGACTTTATGTCCTGAATCTGCAGCCCTTCCTGCTTAATCAACCTACTAATTTCTTCAGTCATATCCCTCATAATTATTTTGTCATTATGTGAAGGGTCCGTGTCAATTATGCCACTGCCTATAATTTGCCCTTCTTCATTTACTATGCCAATTTTTATTTTCGTGCCGCCTAAGTCCACTCCGATGTACATTATTTGACTCCCCCTTAAAAATCACCCAGAACCTCTGTAATAGTGATATTATTACAGCTGGTTAAATCTATTTCATCAAAATTCTTATATTCTACTCCGTAAGGATCTTTAATCAATCTAATGACGGGTCTATTGGGATATTTTTTATTATTGTCAACAACGATTGCAGTTTCCCCAGTGCTTATCATAATTAAGCTGCCTAAGGGGAATACAGATATATGTTCTATCATCTTTCTGACAATTTCATAGTCAAAATGGTGGTCTCCCAAGGAAACTAGGTATTCAACAACCTCACTAATATTAATTCTTCTCCTGTAAACCCTATTAGAAGTCATTGCATCATATACATCTGCCACGCTGACAATTCTTGAAAACTCGTGTATGGCTTTTCCCTTAAGACCTAGTGGATATCCTTCTCCATTATACTTTTCGTGATGAGTTAAGGCCACATAACTAGAGTAAGCACTTACTTCCATACTTTGCTTTAGTATGTCATACCCATATCTTGAATGTTTTTTAATAATATTAAATTCTTCCGTCGTTAAAGGAGCAACTTTATTCAATATTGCATTTGGGATTTTCGTTTTTCCGATATCATGAAGCAGAGCTCCCATACAAAGCTCCTTCAAGTTATAGGCATCATAACCCATAGAGATTCCTGTCACAGCAGATAACACACATACATTGGCAGAATGTGAAAATGTATAACTATCTAAGGACTTAATATCCTGCAGATTAATCATAGCATCCTGAATGGTCATCAGCTCTTCAACTATTTTACCTACAACATTTCTTATAGGCTTTACATCCAGATTGTTTCCGTTCATGACGCCGTCCATAGCTTTTTTAACAGCTACCCTTGCCTCAAATCTGGTTTCATCCTTAATAATGTCTTCAATTACGATATCTGAGCTAATTTTATCATCAATGTATATCTCCGCTATACCAAGCTCTTTGAATTTACTTATGTAGGATTCCTTAAGTTTTATTCCGGCATTCAAAAGTATATTGCCATCAATACTAAAAAGCGTCCTGGCAAGTACCATATCTTCATTTAGTCTTTCTACGGAAATTCTCCTCATCATCATTCCCCCAAACAAAAATCCATTAGTAGCTTGTCTATCTGTTTTGCCATAAAACATTTTCCTTAATTCATATGTTGCGAAAAATACAATTTTGATCATACAAAATCGGATGCTTCTACTGATTTTGTTTTAATAAATTTTTTCGCAACATATATCTGTTTTGCCCTAGGCATTTCCCCACAAATATTTATCTATAATCTGATTGTCTCTGCTATTTCATCTAGCTTTCTTAATCTATGATTTATACCAGACTTGCCTATAGGAGGACTCATCATTTCCCCCAGTTCCTTGAGGCTTGCATCAGGATACTTCAGTCTAAGCTCAGCAACCTCAGCCAATCCCTCCGGTATATTATCAAAGCCAATTCTCTGCTGCACAAGTTCTATATTATTAATCTGCCGTACTGCTGCATTTACGATCTTGCTTAGGTTTGCTGTCTCACAATTTACTATCCGATTGACATTGTTTCTGATTTCCTTGTTGATCCTCACATTTTCCAAGCTGAACAATGCCTTATGAGCGCCTATAATATTTAAGAAGTCAACAATCTGTTCGCCTTCTTTTAAATATACTACATAGTTTCCTTTTCTAAAAACCACTTTGGAATTTAGATTATAACTGTTAATTAGCTTTTTAATTGATTCAGCATATTCATTATTATTTGTCACAAGCTCTAGGTGGTATGTTTTCTCGGGATCGCTTATGGAGCCGCCTCCCAAAAATACACCTCTCAGATACGCTTTCTTACAGCAAGGTTTTTTGACCAGCTTGTGAGGCAGCTTATAATTAATTTTGATACCCTCATCAGTTTTAGATAATATACCCGTTGCTAATAGTATGGTTTCTCCACCTGTTTTGGTTTCTATATATAAAGTGTAATTATTATTCTTTTTTAGCTGTTTGTTTCTTCTGACAGCAACCCTTGTATTAATATCAAATAAATCCTTAATCAGAGTAAAAAGCATTCTAGCTATTGATGCATTTTCAGTAGATAGCTTAATACCTATGTTGTTTCTACCATGAATTTGTATTGTTCCTGTCATTTTAATAAGTGCTGATAATTCAGCTATAAGACAGCACTTATCTTCAGCCGCTATTTTTGATATCTCATTTTTTACTTTTGATGAAAATGTCATTCTTTAGCACCCCGTCTATTTCAATGCACCAAGTTTATTAAAAGGCCAAATTCTAAACACGGCCCTGCCGATTATTTTGTCTCTGTCCACCATCCCTACACTCTCATCTCTGCTGTCTCGACTGTGCTCTCTATTATCACCTAATGCAAAGTATTTTCCTTCAGGCAGTGTCCATTCATCCTGGGTATAGGCATAGGACGGAGAAGCTGTATAATCTGGTTGAAGTTCTTTCCCGTTTATATATACCTTGCCGTCCTTCAGCTGTATCTTTTCTCCCGGCAATCCAATTACCCTTTTAATGAGCAGCTTGTTTTCTGACTCATCCTTAAGCACAATGATTTCGCCGCGCTGAGGATCCCCTGTCAGATAGTTAATCTTAGAAATCACCAGCATTTGTCCCCCGTGCAGTGTAGGCTCCATGGATATTTGATTTACTAAGGCCATTTGAAATACAAAAGTTCTGAGTACTATCGCTATTAAAAGGGCTGATAATATTACCTTTATCCAAGATAATATCTCATCCTTGTTGCTTCTCTGGTCACTTTTTTTATCCTCATCTAATTCAACTGAATTGTTGTTATTTCCTTCCATCAAGTTCACTCCTTATTTATTGCTTTCTGCTTCTTAAGTTTTCCATTTACATAATAGTAGTCTACAATTCTTTTTTTGTCTTTTGCAAGTCTTTCTTCATTTATTAGTTCAAAAATTACCTCAGACAAATGATTATAGTTATGCCTTAAATATTCCTTCTCTACACTTACAAGATCTTCCTCAATTAGCTTAATATTCATATCCCTTATAACATTATAATCTATTTTTACAGGAGATGCATGTTCCGTGCTATATTTGTCTAATAAGTAATCCGAGATAACTCCATTGTTTACAATTGCATAATCAATGTTTATACCTTCAGCGTGCTCATAAATGGTTTCTATGTGATCTGCTAAGCTATAGCCAATGGTTTCACCCTGCTGTGTCATTAAATTGCTGACATATATCTTCATAGCTGAAGATTTGCTTATAGCCTCGCTGATATCCTGTACCAACAGATTTGGAATAATGCTTGTATATAGACTGCCAGGCCCTAGTATTATTGCATCTGCATTTAAAATTTCATCTATTGCCTCAGACAGTGCCTTACAGTTAGCCGGTCTTATAAATACCTTCTTTATTCCTTGATTTGTTGTCTGCTGCATGATTGGTATTTGAGATTCACCCTCGATTACCGTCCCATCCTCCAGCTCTGCAAAAAGTACCATATCCTCTAAAGTAACAGGTAAAACCTTACCTGTTATCGCTAAAACATTGCTCATTTCTTTGACTGCTTGATCAAAGCTTCCGCATATATCATTTAGAACTGCAATAAAAAGATTTCCAAAGCTTTGTCCACCTAATTGGCCATCTTTAAATCTATATTGCATTAAACTCTCAATAATTGGTTCTGTATTTGCAAGCGCAACCAAACAATTGCGAATATCTCCCGGAGGCAGCATTCCCATGTTTTCGCGTAAAGTACCTGAACTCCCACCGTCATCAGCCACTGTGACAATAGCAGTTAAATTGGAGGTATACTTCTTTAAACCTCTCAAAAGTACAGAAAGTCCAGTTCCCCCACCAATAGTAACTATTTTCGGACCACCCGAATATATGCCAGTCTCATAAAGAAGGTCTTTAAAAGAACTATCCTTCATCTTGCAACCCTCCATAAACTCTGTAGAGTTTAGTTTACGTTTGCTTTTTAGGCCTTTAGTGCCGTTGAAAAGCATTTACGTAAAGTTAGCTATACAGTGTTTTTACATTAATCTCTCATTAAAACTTAATTTGCGTTTGTTTTTTAGGCCGAAGTGCCGTTGAAAAACATTTACGCAAAGTTAGCCATACCCACCCAGTCCATTAAGTCATAATACCATTATATTAGACTCTATGGTTTCTTATGTTTTTTAGTGATTATCCTCTTCAATATCTCTATGCTCAGTTATTACTCTATGATTATTTTCCTTAAGCTTTTGGCTTAGCATATTTACCATAGTTACAGATCTATGCCTGCCCCCTGTACAGCCAATGGCAATAACCAACTGACTTTTGCCTTCTTTGATGAAATTTGGAATCAAGAACTCTACCATGTCCACCAGCTTCTCCATAAACGCAACAGCTTCAGGCCACTTCATGACATAGCTTCTTACGCCTTCATCCATGCCGCTGTATTTCCTTAAGCTTTCTACATAATAAGGATTAGGAAGGAAACGCACATCAAAAACCATATCCGCGTCCAATGGTATTCCATACTTGAAACCAAAGGATACTACACTTATATTGATGCCTTCAGAAGTTCCGCCATCAACAAATATATGCTTCATCTCATCCTTCAAATCCGAGGGCATCATATTGGTTGTGTCTATAATAAAGCTTGCCTTTGACTTTACATGCTCTAGCTTTCTGCGTTCCGCCTTTATGCCCCTGTTAATTCTGCCGTTAATAGCAAGGGGGTGCTGTCTTCTGCTGGCCTTGAAGCGTTTTATTAGAATATCATCTGAAGCCTCAAGGAATAGTATTTCATAATCAAAGCCTGCAGCCTTTAATTCCTCTAGACTGGCTTGCAGCTTATCAAAGAATTTACCACCTCTGATATCAATTACCAAAGCAATATTCTCCGTATTACTTTTACTTTGGCTCCAAAGCTCTGCGAACTTTACGATAAGAGCAGGGGGAAGATTGTCCACACAAAAATAACCTAAATCCTCTAAATATTTGATAGATAAACTTTTACCCGCACCTGACAGTCCGGTTACAATTAAAAACTTCATATAGCTCTCCTCCCTAAATCCTTTCCAACATATATAAGCAAAAACTTAATCATTCATTACTTTACAGCATTAATAATTTGACTGCTATCCAACCCTGCTTCAATAGCAATATTCAATCCATTGTCTAATCTTCCAACGTCCTCAGGTCTATGTGCATCACTGTCTATTACAAACTTAACTCCATATTTAGCGGCTGCTATTACATGTTCTGCAGTCATAGCGCTGCTATGAGAATTAATTTCAAGAGCAGTTCCTGCTTTTGCAGCTATCTGTGCGATATATGCAGTATTAATAGATATTCTTGCTCCGGGATGAGTAATAATATCTATTTTATGCTTCTTAATGGCTTTTTCCATGGCTATGGTGTTTTTCTCCTTTACCTTTTCGGTATTGTACGAGAAAAACTTATCCATATAGTTCAAGCCATATATGTTCCATGTATCCTTGATGCTTGCAGGAGCCACCATCATATGATAACCTACCAGCAAGATATCTAAGTATTTTCTAATTTCGTCATTCATATCAATATCACCTTCTGAGCTGATGATATTGCACTCCATTCCCAAAAGCACCTTGATGCCGTCACACGTTTCATTTATTCGATCGATTTCATCTCTCATGATTGCAATGTTTTTCTTCTTTACCCCAAAAGTCAGATGTCTTATGCCGTGATCTGTAATAGCAATTTCTGTAAGCCCCTTGCTTCTTGCTGCCATTACGTTATCCATAATGGTTCCTTTTCCATGGCTATAAATGGTATGTGTATGATAATCTGCATATAGTTTAATCAAAAAATCCACCTCTTCAATAGCTATATGTTTTGCACTAAACACTTTACGTTTAATCATATAGTGCAAAACATTTTCCTCTGTTTATAAGTTGTGAAAAATACATCCTTGATAGTACAAAATCAGATGCTTCTATAATTATACAATATCATTATTATATACAAAACATAATTTGTCATTCTTTGCAATTATCTTGAATTATATTATACACCTATGTGGTTAATAAGAATATTTGTCGTTTTTCACACCATAAAAAAATGTGCCTTGGGAACCATTTCTATATATAAAAATATGTCCCCAAGAGCACATTTATATTAAAATTCACCTAACATTTTTACTTCTGTTTCTACATGAACACCAAATTGATTAAAAACCGTCTCCTGTACATGCTTTATCAAATCGAATACATCTCTGGCAGATGCATTTCCATTGTTTACAACGAAGCCGCAGTGGAGTTCAGATACTTGCGCCCCTCCCAAGCTAAAGCCTCTAAGGCCAGCATCCTCAATTAACTTACCGGCAAAATACCCCGGTGGTCTTTTAAAGGTACTGCCTGCACTTGGCAGATGTAGTGGCTGCTTTGTTTTTCGCTTTAAGCTCAAATCAGCCATTATGCTGTTTATTTCATCTTGATTACCCTTCTTAAGCTTCATCATACTGCGTATTACAATTAAATTTCTTGGTTCTACTATGCTCTTTCTATATACAAATTCCATCTCAGAGTTGGTGTATCTTTGAAGCTGTAGATTTTCATCTAGAGCCTCTACCCACTCAACGATATCCTTCATTTCACCGCCATATGCTCCTGCATTCATTGCAATAGCGCCTCCCAAATATCCTGGAATACCGCTTGCAAATTCCATTCCTGTTAAAGTATTTCTTGCAACCATCTTTGAAAGAGTGGAGAGAAGTACCCCACACTCAGCAATTACTTCTTCACCAGTTATTTCTATGGCCCCAAAGTTTTCTCCAACCTTGATGACTGCACCTCGAATCCCTTTGTCCCCTACCAGCAGATTTGTTCCATTACCTATAACGTAATATGGAATATTATGCTTTCTTACAAAAGCCAAGGCTTTTTTTAACTCTTCCAAATCTACAGGTTCTATAAAAATATCAGCAGGTCCTCCTACTTTGAAGGATGTATGCTGACTCATCAATTCATCATACTTAATATTAATAATTCCTGAACCTTCTATATCAATTTTAAAATGTTCCATTTCAAATCCCCCTTAAGGCACTTCATACGCTCTATTATCCAATATTATAGCATATTTTATTCAGTCAAGCTTTCTTGTAAACATTGACCGCAAATAACATTATACAATATTTTTCGGATTTGCACAGTATTATTCCGTATATTTTCTAAGCAGCTCTTTGGCATCCTTCAAGGCCTGCTCCGGAGTCAATTCCCCCATGATTGCTGCTCTGATTCTAGATTGCAGTATCAAGTCTATCTCCTCCCAATTATCATGCCTCGGTATAAGCTTAACAAAGTGAAGGCCATTCTGTATCATACTCATTTCCTTATCATTTTGATACAGATTTTCTCCTGACTTACGCGCTGAAAAATATCCATAGTTTCGCAGTTCTTCCTGGCCCTCCGCTGCAGTTAGAAGCTTGATGAATTCTACGCACATTTGCCGCTTATTCTCATCGGTTTGCTTTAACACTCCAAAAGCACAGATGTTTGCATCAATTGAAGCAGGGGTTCCAGCTTTTCCTATTGGATAGTTGGCTGTTGTAAATTCCATTGAACCGCTTGAAAGATTCCGAATGTATGGAATAGTCCAAGAAGGCGCTGTGATTACAGCAGTTTTTCCATTCACAAAGGAGTTAAGCACCTCCCCTTGAGTAGCTGCGCCAAAATTATCTGGAGTAACTTTATAGGTATACTTAAGCTGATATAGCTTTTCAACTCCTGAAAGAGCTTCCGGGGTATCAAAAACGTATCTGCCATTTTCGCTGCTTATAATCTCTGCACCGTCACTCATTAATATTCCATAAATATTATAGCCGCCAGAAAGCATGCTGGAATTAAATCCATATACGTCCGGTCCCTTTTTTCTGTTTGTATCATAGGTAAGCTGCTTTACAGCCTCCGTAAATTGTTCATAGGTCCAGTTTCCATCCTGGGGCAGAGGCACATTTTTTTCACTGAACAATTGTGTATTTAGGAGCATTGTATAACCTGTCATCATCCATGGCAAACCGTACAATTTACTTTTATAACTTGTACTTTCTATAGCAGAGGGCAAAAAATCTGCCTTTTCAGCCTCTGTTATATATCCATCCAATTCCTCTAAAAGCCCTTTAGACATAAAATAATGATCTGCACCTACGGGAGCAATATCCGGATAAGCACCGGTTTTCGCAGCTGCTCTTAGCAATATAGGACCACTATTTACATCAAGTTCCTTGAAATCTATGTATACGCCGGGATGCAGTTTTTCAAACTGCTTAATTTTCGCACTTATCCAAGTAAGCTTTGTTCCATTTTGTGTGTTCAGCCTTGGGTAATCCCAAACTGTAATAACACCCCTCCAAAGGTTTTTAACCTTCATGTGATCGAAACTTTTATTATAGTCTACTCTATACTTATAAAGCAGCCCCGGTCCTACTATCACAAATACTACCATTAAAAGGCACAAAAATAGAGTAAAGGCTCTTCTTAGGGTCATTTGTATCCCTCCAAATAAGCTTTTACTCTATATATATTCAATATATTTTGCACTATACATTTTCATATATTCATTGGCTCTCGTTGTTCAAAGTATTATTCTACACAATAGGTGCAGATATACCATAGTTCAGCTTCTTGCCCTTTTTATTTAGAAAATCAATGAGCTTCTGAGGGCTAGAGCTGACAACCAGCTCCTCAGGAATATCTAAATCCTCAAACAAAGCAAGTACTTTATCAAACTTACCTACATGAAAGCATATGTGCGAATCACTACCAGTTGTAAGCAGCGCACCTTTTTTCTTAGCCTCCATAGCAATCAGTCTGCAGTTGTCTTCGCTGCCTTTTCTGGCATTGCCAAAAGAGCTGTTGTTTATCTCAATTAAGGTCCCTGTTTCTATTGCACAATCTACAACTCTTTCAATATCTATAGCGAATTGGGGATTACCGGGGTGTGCAATTATATCAACCAAGGGATTTTTCATTACAGCTATTACTGCCCGAGTATTTTCCTCAACACTGCCAGGAACGAGAGAGCCATCATGGAAGCCTGCCAGCACCAATTCCAGCTTGCTCAAGAATCTTTCAGGCATATCTAAAGCACCTTCAAAATCCATTATATTTGCTTCTACGCCTTTCAATATTCTAACTCCGCTTATATACTCTGGTAATATTCTTAGATTTCCGAAGTGATATATATGAGGTCCTCCAGGTAGTGAAGGACCATGGTCAGTCATCCCTATTATTTTCATACCTATCTGACTTGCATAGTCTGCCATTTCTTTGATGGTACTGTAAGCATGGCCGCTAGCAAGTGTATGACAGTGAGTATCAACCAATAATTTCAAAAGAGCACCTACTTCTTACTTATTTTCATCTTCTTCATTTACTTTATAATTTGAATTTCCTTTGTACATATCCTCATTATGGTAGCCTACTGGCTGCTCCGGAATGATGAACACTGCAATTACATAAGCCACAATACCAGGAAAACCTCCTGACATAATTGAAATCAGAACCCAAACAAGTCTTATTATTGTTACGTCTATCTCAAAATAATCCTCTAAGCCGCCACATACGCCTGATAAAGTCCTTTTTGTCCTTGATCTATAAAGCTTCTTATTCATAAATTTACCTCCATATATTTCTAAAATCATGTCGTTTTGTGTATTTTCACTATATAATACGGACAGCAAACAAAAATGTCTTAAATATATGAAAAAAAATTACTCAATATGCGGTAGATATCTTTTGATAATACTCTATAACTTGAAGTAATTAAATATCATTTCCGCTGTTTTTTGATTCATTCCCTGAACATTGCTAAGTTCTTCTATGGTTGCATTCTTTATATTTTTTAAGCTTCCGAACTTTTTCAGCAGTGCCTGACGCCTTGCAGGGCCTATGCCGGGAACCTCATCCAATTGAGACTTGACTGTAGTTTTACCTCGCAGGCTTCTGTGATAGGTTATTGCAAACCTATGAGCCTCATCCTGTACATTCGTTATCAGCCTGAATGTATAAGAGCTGATAGGTATAGTTATCTCCTGTTTATTATATATCAATCCCCTGGTGCGGTGTTTCTCATCCTTTACCATACCACACACAGGAATTTCTATGCCCAGCTCCTGCAATACAGGCAGCACTGCATTTATTTGTCCCAAACCGCCATCAAGCAAAATCAAGTCTGGGAGTACCGCAAACTTACCTGAATCGAGATCCTTGCCTTCCCGCTCCAGCTGTTCCCGCTCCTTGATGCCATGTTTAAAACGACGTTCTAATACTTCCCTCATGCTTTCATAGTCATTGGCACCTTCAACATATTTTATTTTGAATCTTCTATAATCGCGGTTTTTAGGCCTGCCATTTTCAAAAACTATCATTGAACCTACATTCTCTACGCCCTGCAAATGTGATATATCAAAGGCTTCAATACGCTTCGGCGCTTTGGCCAATCCAATGTAGTCGGACAATTCCTTAATTGCACCAAGAGTCTTTTGTTCATCCTGCTTATACTTCTCTATTAAAAGCTTAATTGTGTCCTCAGCGTTTTTGCTTACCATTTCAATGAGCTTATGCTTTTCACCTTTTTTAGGAACTGTAATTGTAACCTTGCTGCCTCTTTTATCACTTAACCAGCTTCCTATTATTTCAGCATCCTCTATTTCATACTGCAATAAAATTTCCTTTGGTACATAGGTATCTCCATTATAAAACTGCTTTATAAAGCTGCTGATTACTTCCCCACCATCGTCTAAATCGCCGCCGTCAAGTAGGAAATGTTCCCTGCCTATCAGTTTGCCGCCTCTGACAAAGAAGACCTGCATGCAGACCTGTCCATCTTCCTTTGCCATAGCAATAATATCTTGGTCTGTAAAAGCTGAAGAAATAATCTTCTGTCGTTCCCCAATTTTACGCAAGGAAGCTATACTGTCTCTTATTTCTGCTGCTCTTTCAAAGTCTAATCCTTCAGCAGCTTGCTGCATCTTTTGCTCCAACTCGCCAATCATTTCCTCTTGTTTTCCATCCAGCACCATGATAATGCCTTTTACTACTTCTTTGTAGTCTTGCTTGTCAACATTTCCTTGACAGGGAGCCATACATCTTTTTATATGAAAGTTTAGACAAGGTCTTTCCTTACCAGCAACCCGTGCCATATTCTTGTTGCAGCTTCTTATTGGAAAAAGCTTATTTATCAGCTCGATGGTTCTATTCACAGCCATCTTGTCAGTATATGGACCAAAGTATCTTGACCCGTCCTTCTTAATTTCTCTGGTTATCATAATACGGGGATAGTCCTCGTTTACGGTAACCTTAATATACGGATAGTGCTTATCATCCTTAAGAAGTATATTGTACTTTGGCATATGTTTCTTAATAAGATTGCATTCTAAGATCAGGGCTTCAAGTTCAGTATCTGTTATGATGTACTCCAAATTCCTTATTCTCTCCACCATTGCCACAACCTTTGGACTGTGACCCTTGGAGGCTTGGAAATACTGACGCACCCTGTTTTTCAGATTCTTTGCTTTGCCCACATATATTATTTCATTGCCCTCATCCTTCATGATATAAATGCCTGGGTTTTCGGGCAGATTTTTTAACTTGTCCTCTAAGGATAAAATTTCGTTCATTGATTCCTCCTGAAAAAATGATATCATTTGCTTTTCATATGAAATTTTAATATAATTTGTAAAGATATATATAATTCATAAACTTGCAAATAATACTAATGACTCTATGTTTTTACTGAAGAAAGGAGCCCAGACATGCGCAACTCCACGAAAACCATTGTTTTTATAATATCACTAATAGCTTACTTTATATACTTGTCAATATCAAGCGCATTTATTAATGCCGCCGTTAACACAGGAGGCTTAGCCTTTGCAGCCATGGTCATCTACTTATCCTCTGCAATAGGAATATTGGTAGTAATTTATACACAGGCTGCAGTTAAGTACATATA
>JARBUB010000318.1 GCA_029239905.1 Clostridia bacterium | reverse complement strand
ATAACCATGCCGCTTAAAAATCGTCCAAATCTCTGAACTGTTTCTGAGTTAGCGCCTACACCGCTTTTTGTCACGGTATCTATTTTCATATTTGACATACTATAACCTCCATATTAATTGCTGCTTTTAATTTTATAAAAATGATTCAAACGCATGCTTAATTCCTCGTATATGCTTTGCTGTGAGCCTTCCTTAATGGTCTTCAAAAAATTAGACTTCTCAATCAATAATCTGCTGACTTCACCGATTACCTCCAAAGATTCCTTGGATGCCTGCAGTGGCGCGATCATTATAATAGCGAAGCAGATGTTTTCCAGCTCACCACGGTTATTTACATAACGGATTGGGTTTCTTAATCTGATTACGCCCAATTGTATTCTGTCAATTGCTGCTGAACGGCAATGAATGAGTACAAATTCTTTTCCCGATATTCGGGTATTGCCTTTGTTTTCTCGGTCAGTCAGGTCTCTTTCCAGCATGTCTTGCTTTTCAGAAGTATCCCCTAATTGTTCACTTGCCAGAGTAATCAGTTCTTTAATGCTGTCTGCTGTACAGTCATCCAATATAAATAGATGGTCAAGCAGTTCAATAATAGACTCGCTATATTTGCTCATTTGTATCAGCTTGCTCTTCAGGTCTACCGTAGCACGTTTTTCTCTGCTTTCATCCTTTTCTTTTGAATTACATTCTTTAAGATACTTATCTATCATTAGTTTATCTGTTAATGAAAGTAAAGGTGTAACAACGATAACAGGCAATTTTATTCCATTTATAGGCACAGTGGAAATGACAAAGTCAATTTCAGCTTTTTCAAGTGCATTTTCTTCAAGCTTTATCGTTGATATTACTTCACTAACCATAATATTCTCATATTCACTTTCAATTCTAGAGGCCAACATTCTAGATGCTCCTATTCCGCTTGGACAGGCAACTGCTGCCCAATATACTCTTTTGTCGTCCGTTTCCTTTTTTTCTATGGCTGCCCCTAAGTGCATTGCAATATACCCAATTTCTGATTCCGGTATATCAATATTAAAACGATGTTCTATCACTTCTGCACATTTTTTACTGATCTCCATGATATGGGGATAGAACGCTTTGATTTCATCCAGCAAAGGATTACGTATATCCATATTCATTTTCAATCTGCTTACAGCTGTACCCAGATGATTTACCAATCCTTCAAGAAGCTTTTGGTTTTGTTCGAGATAGCAGTTTGACTCTAGCTCTGCCACCTTTATCATATCCCTAGCCAGCTTTACCAGTTCAAAGCCTCCAATTACGCTGCCCTGCACTTCATGAAAAACATCTCGATTTTTTGAACCTATAATGTGCATTGTGATATAAGCAATTTCATCCTGTGGAATACTTATTTCTAAAGCCTTCTCTATGCTTTTAACCAGGTGTTCTGCCGCGACATATTCCTGCTTACCTCTGATTTCGTCTAAGTATTGCTTATCCACCGTTATTTTCTCGTTGTTTCTTATTCGCTGAACTGCAAGTGCTAAATGTACAACAAGTCCCACGTAAGCACTATCAGCAAAGCTATATCCCATAATATCCTCAACCTCATGGATAAGAATTTCAAGCTTCGTAATGGTATTTCTATCAATGAGGTTTAATAGTCTGTTTCTCATCCTTATTTCGATGCCAAGCTGCCTATCTGCCGATATCTTGAAGTTTTCTCGCATAAAGTTATGCAAATGGTTTTGATCAACATTTTCATAAATAAGATTTATAATAGCTCTTCTTATTTCCCCTTCACTGCCTTCTACATAAACACCTAAGCCGGGTTTTCGAATAAGCTTCAGGCTATACTGCTTCATCCAGCCTTCTAAGCTATCTAAATCACGACTAACAGTTCCTTCAGACACATTAAATATCTTTGTAAAATAATATAATTTGGCAGGATTCTGGTTCTGAAGAAGCTCACTTAAAATAATCGTTTGTCTCTCATGAGGTGCATAGACCCTATTCTCGCGCTGAGTTCCCACAAGCTTCAACAAATCATCCTTATCTTCTATGCTACCGTTGATATAAAGACCCCGATTTGGCTTTTTATCAAAACTTATGCCATTATGCTTCAGCAGCTTTTCCACTTCATTCAGCTCTCTTAAAATAGTCCTTGAGCTTACATTCAGCTTTTCTGCTATGTTGGCTATTGTGACATATTGCGTTTCCTTGCATAGAATAGTTATTATTTCCTTAGCCCTGGTGCTTGCTTTGTTGATGTCCATATGCAACCTCCAAAAACTGTTTTTTTGAGTACAAACACTTCCTTGATATATCCTCTGAATGGTGACAAGAACAGCAGAATGTCTTCACTCTGCTGTTCTTGCAATATGTTTTGCACTAAACCTCTTACATTAGTCAAAATGTGCAAAACATTTTCCTTAATTCATATATTTACCTAGACTAGTCTATTTACTAGGTTATCATATTCTGGACTATTGACAAAATCCTTAATCGAAACGTGCTCAGCATTTGGTCTTACGGATTTTGCTCTGGCTGTCAGATTCTCATGGGTTACCACTACATCTGCATCTGCAGGTATCTCTTCTATTGCTGCATTCACTACCACGATGTCCAAACCAGCCTTCTTCAGCTTGTTCTTTAGAATGCTTGCTCCCATTGCACTTGAACCCATTCCTGCATCACATGCAAATATGATTTTGCTTACCTGCTTCTTTACAACTGTTCCCTTCAGTTCCTTTACCTTTTCCTTTGCAGTCTCCAAGTCATCGCCTGTTTCCTTGCTGCTTGCTCGCTTTACAAAGTAGGAGGCTACCAGGAATGATACTGCTGTGGATACGATTACACCAGCTATTACGCCTAGGTGTGCGCCTTTTGCTGCCATTGCCAGCAGCATGAATATGCTTCCTGGGGATGGTGTC
>JARBUB010000317.1 GCA_029239905.1 Clostridia bacterium | reverse complement strand
ATATGGATAAATATCTTTACTCGTCTTTAAATTCGGAAGAGCACCAGACCAAGATACCAGGTACACATATGGTTCTTCAAGCACTTGAATATGGAATATATTCTACATGGATATCATATTTCGAAGTGGACAAGATATCAAGACTTTTGGCATTACCGAAGTTATGTATACCATCTGAGATTATAGCTTTTGGGTATCCAAAGACAGAGCCAAATCCAAATGATAAAAAAAGTAAAGATGAAATAGTATTTTTTAATGAGTTCGATAAATAGCTTAAAAGGATATATTCATATTTATATTATTCAAAAATCAACACTTGCTTTATTAGAGCACATCTTTTGGAACTTAATTGAATGTGGTAAGATTATAATTAGCAGTTAAATAGTAGGGGGAATAAAATTGACAAATAATACTGCATTTCTTATTATTATTGGTATTGTGGTACTAACTTCAATTGCTATGGTATTGTACAGAACAAACCCCAAATGCAGGTATCTATCCTCTAGCATATTATGTTTTCTATTGCTTTCAATAATTTCAACCATAAGCTTAGGCGTAAATTATATCGCTGCTTTCACTGGAAAGCTAGATGGTATAGGTCTCACGAGTCAGTTAGCGAAATTGATTATTGGAGAAGGCAGGTGGAGTACAGAATTGTTTCTCAAGTATTTTGAAGCTTTTACAACTCTCTGCATAATGTTAGTAGGTTTTTATTTTATTGCACTTTTATATGAGAACAAAAGACAAAATAAAGCTTGATGGAGGATCATACATGAATTTAGGATACAATGTAAATGGTGTCTCAATTAGAAAGACAACAATAGCTGATTTGGACTTTGTAATAGCCGCAGAAAATGCAGAAGAAAATTCACCTCATGTTATGCAATGGTCCAGGGAACAGCATATATCAGCTTTAAACAACGAAGATATATTGCATGCAATAATTGAAGCTGATGGTAAAAGTGTTGGTTACGCAATAACAGCAGGGCTTAAAGATATAAACAAAGCTGTAGAGCTTAGGCGCATTGTAATTGTAGACAAGGGAAGGGGCTTGGGAAGAAAAGCAGTACAGCTTTTCAAGAAGCTTGCTTTTGAAGAGTTAAAGGCACATAGACTATAGGCTTTATTGAGGAAGGTTATATTCGAGAATGCATTCTAATAAATAATAAGTATGTATCGCACTATATTATGTCGATATTAGAGCAGGAATATAACGAGGCGAAAAGATGTCCCCCACTTCTATAAGTGGCGGGTTCCTAATTTGTATCAGGCGGTGGGCATATATCCTCTGCCTCGTTGAAACGCTCGGGTAGGTTTTTTACAATAATGCAAAAAAACCTCATTAAAATCTTGTTATAACACTTAGTTAAGATAGGAGATGTATACATATGAGTAAAACAAAAGTATTAATCGCTATAATTGTATTGATTTTGGTCATAGCAAGTATCGGATTTTTCTATGTAGTTACCCATAGAGAAGATGCTGATTTCAAAGAAGGTATTATTGTTCCAACGGGAATCGCTATTTTTGATAAGGGAGAGATTCGCGACCCAATTGTAGCAAAGACCTTGGTGATGGAGATACAAAAGTCAAATCTTGAAAAGGCAACGAAACAAGATTTGAATCAGATAAATACAAAGGATACTGCGTTTTCAATCCGTGCATTGTATAAAGAGGAAGTGCCTGAATCAGGGCAATTGGTTGCGATTGTGGTTCTAAAAGATGGAACCTTTGTAGCATCAAAGAACATAAATGGCAGATTGCAATATGCAAAAGGAAAGTTTGGCAGCTACACAATGGATTATCTAACCGGTTTATATACAGTTGAATAGTATAAATAAGGGGGGATTTGACATGGAGAGATGGGAATATCAAACGATAAAGATGCAGACGAAAGGCTTTACAGGGGGAATTTTAGAAACTCAGAGCTTTGATACCGAGTTAAATAAATTAGGCGCTGAGGGCTGGGAGTTGGTTTCTTGTTTTGGTACAAATCAATCTTATGGACAGACTAGAGAAGTAGTTGCAGTTTTTAAAAGAAAATTAGGTATACAATAAACCGGGCAAAATGCCTGGTTTATTTCTTTTAATGTAATTAATACATTGTAGGTGAGAAGTACCGGTTGTATAATAATGGAAAGGATGATACTGTAGGAGCGTGATAGTTTGAGTTTGTCAATTGACCATATCAACAGGTATGTATCAAATGTGGATAAATTTATAGATTTTTATCAGGAGGTACTGGACTATAAGCTTATAGGGCTTGGCATAAAGCAGAGCGGAAATAAGTATGCCATACTCCAAGGCATTGGCCATGAGATGTTTATATCAGAAAAAGATAACTTTAAGCCTATTAATGAAAATCTTCGACATATCGGATATTCTGTGGATAATACAGATCAATTTTTGGAGAAATTGAAGTTGAAAGGATATGCCACCGAAGAGCAGCAAGTTATTATTAAGCAATATTCCAGGCAGTTGTATATTAAGGATCCTGATGGAATGGAATTAGACTTAATTGAATGGACTGATAAGCAGGGCTTTTACAATAATCTTAAGAAAGATAGGGAGGAATAATAATGGATTATACATACAAGAAGTGTATTGCAGCAGAAATCCAATCTTTGATGAATGATTATATTCAGACGCTTTCTTCACCCTTTGACTCATATTTAGAGGATCATATTGAAGCGTCTGATTTCTATAGTATTAATATTGATACAGATTGTATAGGTTATTTCTCTTTTAATAAAGATTCTTATATTACGCAGTTCTATCTGGGTAAGGAGTATCTGAAGCATTCACAGCAAATTTTTAAAGATGTACTTAAGCAGTATCAAATAAAGAATGCTCTTGTTTTTACAGGGGATGAGCTCTTTTTAAGTTTGGTATTGGATCAAGAGATTATACTTAAGAAACAGGCATATTTCTTTCAGGATAGTGGAGTAACAACTGATGAAACCATATTGTTTCAGGGTGGAAGCTTCAGAATAGCAATAAAGGATGATATACCTCTTATACTAGACGTTAGCGGTGATTTTTTTGACTCCTTGGAAGCAAGGGTTGAAAGAGGAGAAATATTTGTATTTCTAAGTGGTGAAGTACTATTGGGGGCTGGTATTGTAGAGCACAGCAAGCTTCTTAAGGGATATACCAGCATAGGGATGTTCACCAATGAACAATATAGGCAAAAGGGAATTGGAAGAACGATAATCACTAGACTAAAACAGTGGTGTTATAAGAATGCACTTACCCCAATTTGCGGCTGTTGGTATTATAACACTAATTCAAAAAAGACTCTGGAGAGCTTAGGGATGGTAACGAAAACTAGACTGCTAAACGTAGAGTTTACAAACTTTGCAGGTGATTTATAACGAGGCGAAAAGATGTTCCCCACTTCTATAAGTGGTGGGTTCTGATTTCAGCAATAACCGGTATGCATATATCCCCTGCCTCGTTGAAACGCTCGGGTAGATTTTTTTGCAAAAGAGCAAAAAAGTCTTAAAGTCAAAATCTTGTTATAATTAGAATGGAGTGAGATATATGAAATCAGCTCGTATAATAATTGAAGGCGAGAATATTAGAAAAATAATAGATTTGCTGAATCGAAAAGAGAACATACACTATCAATATGATACAAAGGATGTAGTAATTCTAATGGAAGAGGAACACTACATGAGAATTGAGTCCAATCTATTGTGTGTATATATCTTTAATTTTACTGATGAAAAAACTGTTAAAGTAGAGATGCATGTTGGTGGTGGCAAAGGAGATTGGGATTTTGACTTTGGAGCAGAAAACAAAGAGAACCGCAAAATGGCCCATTCAATAATAGAAATTTGCCAGCAAAATTCTTGGAGTATTATAGAGATTACTCCGGAAGATTTTAAGGAGTCCCTTGAAAGAAGCGCAACACAGCAGTTCATGCATTCAGTTCTTAGCAGGTTTATGAAATAGTTTTGTAATGAAGTATTTATAGTTATCTAAGAAATCTTTCATACTATCATGGAGAT
>JARBUB010000316.1 GCA_029239905.1 Clostridia bacterium | reverse complement strand
GGATAGGTGACAAATGCATTTGCGATATGATAACCCGTAAGTCTTACATCTGAATTCTTGATTTCATCAAAGCTATTCATAATCTTATCATGAACTTTGACGGTACTATTCATATCACAGAAGGGAAATATTCCTATAAAGCTTTGTGTTCCATATCGAATGAATACATCTGTCACCCAAAATAGCTCACTAAATTTCTTATGTAAGTCTCCAGACAAACGCCTGTATTCATTCTCCTGCCTCAAGGTAACTATATCTGCAGGCAGGAAAAATGTAGTCATTAATACAGAAAAGCTATACTTGCCCTTATTGGCTTTTGATATCTCACTATTTACATACTCATCCAGAATTTTTGATATAAGGCGTGTAGTTTCCCTAGTTTCATGGGCGTTGATAGGCATAAATATTTTGATCCGTTCCTTAAGAAAATCATCTTCAAAAGGCTTCAAAATAAAATCCGCTGCTCCGGTTGTGATACTTTTTAAGAACGTCTCTTTTTTATTATTTGATGTCAATACTATAATTGGCACTTGAGGATTTGACCTTTTGATCTTTTCTACTATTGAAAATCCCGCTTCCGTCCCCATATCAATATCAATTATCACTAGGCTGATGTCATTTTCCAACTCACTAATCTTATTAAGAAATTTTAATGATTCCTGCGTTTCATGGCTAGTCCCTTTCACTTCCTGTATAATACCGCTAATTCTACTACTCATATGAGAATTTTGGACAAGTAAAACAACATTTGAAACATTATCCATATACAGTTTTCCCCCGATCATTTAAATAATATAGTTGAGTTGTTTTGTCACTCGCTTTATAGATAAGACATTGTACCAATAATGATTCTCTATAAATAATTATATCACTTAATGCATATTTCTCCAAGTTTTGTCGTTTTTACAGATAGAATGTCCATTACATACACTCTTCAAATCTATATATAAGCTGCTCCTCTACCTTCACCTGCTCTAAAAACATGTGCAGGGGTCTAACCCAAATCCCCATTTCTCCATACAAAGCCTGATATACAACAAGCTCCTCTAAGGTTTCAGAATGCTTTGCCAAGTGCAGTACAAGATATTCATTTCCCTTGAAATGTCTATATTTCTGGCCAATCTTAATTATTCTATTGTTTGTCATCAACCTCATTCCCTTCAAATATATTTGCCTAATTATACAAAATACGCCATAACTATTCAACTATATGTTTTATACTAAACATATCTTTTCAGCAAATTTGGATAGTGTTAATATTTAGTGCGTTATTTGCCAATGATATATATGTTGCATCGTTATTAATGCGGAGGTTATATAATGGCTAATTACAAAGGCAATTACAAAAAAGTGAACAGTATTATTTTAGAAGAAACCTTTGATTATAAAGATTTAGAACTGACCTTTGTAAATATCGAGGCTATTTTAGGAATAAACTCCGATTTTATCTATCGACAAATTTTTGTAAGCAACAATAGGGATTTAGAGACCTCTGTCATATATATGGACGGGATGGTCAACACTCAATTAATCAGTGATTATGTCATCAAGCCTCTCATGCAGGCAGAGCAATTTAATAATTGTGATTGTGAAGCTGATGCCATAAGAGTTATATCGGAAGGAACTGTCTATTATGCAGATAATAAAAAAAGAACATCTATAAACGATGTCCTAGGTGATGTTTTAACAGGCAGCGTAGCAGTGATTTTTAACAAAAATAGAACTGCATTCACCTTTGAAACAAAGGGATTCGACAGAAGACCCGTTGGTGAGCCCTCTTCTGAGAACGTCTTAAAGGGTGCAAGAGATTCCTTTAATGAAACGATTCGCGCCAATACCGCTACATGCAGGCGCAAGATAAAATCCCCTAATTTAGTCATTGAAGAAACTGTATTAGGAGAACAAACAAAGACGCCTATCGCCATATGTTATATGAAGAATATAACGAATGAAAACTTAATTAGCGAAGTAAAAAAAAGATTAAGCGATATTTCTGTTGATAATATTTTAACTCCTGGATATCTCGAGGAATCGATAATTGATGAAAAGGCATCTCCTTTCCCACAAATTCAATATACTGAGAGACCTGACAGGTTCTGTACCAGCTTACTAGATGGGAGAGTTGGCGTAATTATTGACGGTCTGCCCATTGCCTATATAATTCCAGGCACACTTCTTCAGTTTGTACAAACACCTGAGGATTACTCTCAACACTTTCTTATTAGTTCTGCCATACGTTATATGCGATTTACCTCAATGTTTGTAACCTTGCTGCTGCCGGCATTTTATATAAGTATAACCACCTTCCATCAGGAAATGATCCCCACAGAGCTGACCTTTTCAATTGTAGCTGCCAAGCAGGGTGTCCCCTTTCCTATGTTTGTAGAGGTACTGCTTATGCTTATTGCTTTTGAGCTGTTGGTAGAAGCTGGCCTAAGACTTCCTCAAACCATTGGTCAGACGGTATCTATTGTAGGCGCTCTGGTTGTCGGTCAAGCCGCTGTAGAAGCAAAGCTTCTTTCCCCTGCAACAGTCATAATTGTTGCAACTACAGCAATCACAAGCTTTGCGATGCCCAATCAGGACCTTAGCAATGCCTTGAGGTGATGGAGATTTGGCCTAGCCATAGTCGCAAGTATAATTGGTATGTATGGACTTACCATGGGCTTGTTCTTATTGATTTATCAATGGTGTAAGATAGATTCCTTCGGTGTTCCTTATTTAAGTCCTTTTATAGGCGATGAGAAGATTCAACTTCAAGACAGCTTATTTAGATTGCCTTTGATTACAATGAAAAAACGACCTGAAAGTTTAAATGCGAAGAACAAACAAAGGGTGAAATAATGGAGGCTATGATGAAAAGGTTTCTTGCATTTTCTATTTTCTGCATATCTATCTTTATTCTA
>JARBUB010000060.1 GCA_029239905.1 Clostridia bacterium | reverse complement strand
TTTATCAATCACTAGCAATGCAGTTAGAAAAGATACAGAAAATCCTATACATAACACAACCCAATTCTGCAGCGTAAGCCCAGATACCCCATCAAAAAGCGAGAACATCGTTGCCCCCAACATTGTAGGAATTGCAAGAAAAAATGAAAATTCCGCAGCAATATTAAGTGTAACACCTGCCAGCATTCCGCCTAATATTGTTGAGGCAGAACGGGACATACCTGGAAATAAAGCCAAACATTGCATTATTCCTATAAAGAAAACATGCTTGTATGTAAGCTCTTCTATTCTATTTATGCTTGGTTTTGCTCCCCATTTTCCAACTAACAGTATTAATAAACCACCGATGATTAAAGCAATAGAAACGGTGTATGAAGTAAATAAATTTTCCTCAATAAAATCCTTGGCGATAAGGCCTAGCACTGCTGAAGGTAAAAAGGCAACTAAAATTTTTGACCATAAAGCAAATCCAGTTTGTCCTGGTTTAAGTTTAGATAAAGATTCAAATATTTTATTCCTGTAGTAAAAAAGTACAGCCAGAATTGCTCCAAACTGGATTACAACCTCAAATAATACTGCAAAGCTTCCTTTGAAATCCAATAAATCTCCTGCAATAATAAGGTGCCCTGTTGATGAAACAGGCAGAAATTCAGTTATGCCTTCGACAACACCTAAAATTATCGCTTTAATTATTTGCTCCAATACGGTTTCCTCCTATGATACTTCGTTAAATATGTTAAGTAAAAAAACTACACAGCCTTCGCTGTGTAGTTTTTGATTTGAGGGGAGTTATTTTCCTACTGCATGCTTAGCCGCAATTTTACCAAATACGATATCGTCAAGAGTGTTGTTACCAGCAACACGTCCAGCTCCGTAAAGTCCACCAACAACTTCACCAGCTGCATATAATCCTTCGATTACCTTGCCGTCTTTATCAAGTACTTGTGCGCTCTCATTTATTGCAACGCCACCCATTGTGTAGTGACTTGATGGCTTTGTAATTGCTCCATAGAAAGGAGCTGTTGCTACCTTACCAAAAGTCTTTCTTCCAAATGTGTCATTTTTTGCGTTGTACTCATCTATAGTTGCCTTAAGAGTCGCTGGATCTAAACCAAGCTGCTTGGCTAGGTCTTCTATTGTATCAGCCTTAACTCCCTTAGCCTTGTCTATCATTTTTGCACCATCTTTAGTAGCGAAAACATCTGAATCAATGACAACATATGCCATTCTATCTTGCTGCTTAAGGATTTCTGAAGCTAAATCCAAAGATTTCATTGTTTCATCTACGAATCTCTTAGCGTCCTTGTTAACAAGAATTCCGCCTTTGCCTTCTTCATTAACGATTACTTCCTTGAACCAGTACCCATTTAATGATAAAGGTCTCATTTGGAAGTGTTCCATATCCTTTAGCTGTGCACCTATTGCCTGTGCCATTCTTATACCATCACCTGTAGCTCCTGGCGTAGTCATTTCTACATTAACACCTGCATATTTTGGATTGAACTCAGCAATCATTTCTGGTGCATTATTTAATCCACCTGTTGCAAGGATAACGGACTTAGCCGTAATAACCTGTTCTTTACCATCCTTGTTTGTAACCTTAGCTCCTACAACCTTGCCATTTTCAACAACAAGCTCAGTTGCCTTTGTTTCAAGTCGTATTTCAAGCTTATCAGCAAATGTAGCTGCTTTTGCTGACAAAGCCTTAACTAGCTCAGCACCATAGTGACCTTCTTCTGGAATAATCCAGAATGCATCTTTTGGATCAAGCTTATACTTTAAACCAAGTGTTAGTAACCACTCATAAGCATCATTGCTGCTATCAACCAACAATTTTACTAGTTTTTCATCTGCAAGATTCTTACCAGTTTCCATTGTTTTCTTGAAGTGATCTTCTTTTGTAAAAGGTCTTGCAGCTGCTTCATGCAACTTTGTATCTGAAGCTGTTATACCAGTTGCTGAAATAAGTGTGTTTCCACCAACTGCAGGCATCTTCTCAACTAGTATTACGTTTGCACCATTTTCTGCTGCTGTTATTCCAGCTACTAGGCCTGCTCCACCGCCGCCTATTATTAGAACGTCTGCAGAAGTCTTCGCTTCAGCTGGCGCTGCTGGAGTTGGAGTAGGTGCACTATTTGTACAACCTGTTAATATACCTACAATCATAGTCATAATAAGTAACATTGATACTGCTATTTTCTTCATGATGAACCCCCTATTAATTATGTGAGTGTTTTTTATTTTGATGAAGTATTAACCTCCCAAAATTCTTTTTATTTACTTGCATTCTTTATTGCATCCTGTACAGCTGAAATAATTCCATCGCTTGTAACAGTCGCGCCACTTATGGCACTTATTTCTGTTGATTGAGCCTTGATAATTTCTTGTGGTATTTTTTCAATTATAGGATCTGATAGTCCTGGTGTTTCACTGTGCTCAAGAATCTTTATGGCACTAATTTTACCCTTTTCTACTGTAACTTCCACCTTCATAGGACCAAACTTTCCTTCGCCGCTGCCATTATAAACGCCATCTATATATTTACCTGTGCTGCCTTGACAACCTACTGCGAAGATAAGCGTCACAACTAATGCTAATATTAATAATTGCTTGAAGTTCTTCATATATTTCTCCCTTCTCTTTGTTTGTTAATTAATTAACCATGCCCTGTATATAATGATATCAGTATTAGTAATTATAAAATATCTCTCAAATGTCCCTTTAGAATGACAAAAGTCCCTCATATGAGGGACTTTTGTCTTGACCAGAACATTGCTGCTTCAGTTCTATTATTCACATTTATTTTTTTCATGATTTTGCTTACATTATTTCGAACGGTTTTCTCAGAAAGGTATAATGTTTCGGCTATTTCTTTATTGGTTCGCCCTTGACTAATCAACTCTAAAATATTTCGCTCTTGCGGTGCCAAGGGCTGATCTGTCACATTGCCTTTTTGTATAATTTTCATTAGCTTATCTGAAATATTAGGATCTATTATGGACATTCCTTGATGGACGTCTATAATTGCCTTGGCTATTGCTTTACCTTCAATATTTTTAAGTAGGTACCCATCTATACCAGCCTTAACAGCCTCATATACTATATTTTCATCTGCGAATGCTGTAAGGATTATGATTTTAATACCTGGAGATATACTCTTAAGTCTAATACAACCTGTAACACCATCTCCATCCGGCAGCTTCATGTCCAATAAAACAACATCCGGTTTCAAAGATTCTGCCTTTATATACATATCAGATAAAGACTCTGCTTCTCCGCAAACCTCAATTAAGGGGTCTTTTTCGATGATTGATTTGATTCCATATCTCACTACGGAATGATCATCCACTAACAAAACCTTTATTTTTGATTTACTCATTTAATCCATCCTCCCAAGGTACAATTAAGATTATTTTGGTACCCTTACTATCGCTGTTGATATTTAATATTCCATCGGTAGAGGCTGCGCGTTCTTGCATTGAGCTTAGTCCATATTTCCTATTTCCTCTTGCCGAACTTTTATTAAAACCTTTTCCATTATCATTTATTTCAACAATAATTGACCTTAAGTCAAAGCCAATCTTTACTTTAATTTCAGTAGCATTTGAATGTTTAACAGAATTACTTACTGCTTCTTGGATAATATAATAAATTTGTGTTAGCTTATCTGAGTTATCTGAGGATACATAGTGTAGAGTTATATCAGGTATTCCATAATCTAAATAAATATTAGCTTTGCTTATTTTCTTGAAATTAATTATTGTTTCTTCTAATTGCAGCCTAAACTGGTCTAAATCCATCTTCTTGGTAGATACCTTTTCGATAAACTCGCGAATCTTTTGTATTCCATCATTTAAGCTAACTTTTATATGTTTAAGCTCGCTATGCAAGAGATTTACGTCATTTTCTTCCAATAGACTTTCTAGCTGAAGTCCTGATGCAAAAAGATCCTGAATTATTCCATCGTGCAGATCCCGCCCTAGTCTACGTCTTTCTTGACTAGCTACACGTTCTTGCATAAGATTTTGCATTATTATATTATTTTCTAAACGAAAAATATCAATTATAACTATAAATAATATGGTAATGCATATTGCTGATAGCATTCTGCCAAGTTCGACTGGAAATCCAAACAGTTCTAAGAATGCTTGCTTATTAATAACATTAGCAGGAAAGAAATCCCGTTGATTAACTAATAATCCTGCAAAGATCCCATAGGATATAAATGAAGCAGCCAAAAGCCTAAATTTAAGTGCTGTCTTTTTCAGCTTCATGATCTCTAAGGCATTTGCATTATAAAAAAGTGCTGTTGCAGTAAGAATTGCTGCGGGAAAACCTATAAAATATCTACACAATGTATCAAAATCAAGATTTATTCTAAAGGAGATTTCCCCATTGCTAATAATATTACTCTCATAAAAAAACACCCATATGACAAATATCATCCAAGGCAACCATTTTAGTACTGAGATACCCTTGCCTTTATAATCGATTACCTTTATACCAAAGTATAGCAGTATTGTAAAAGATAGTGCATTCATAAATACAGCAATCATCAGAAAAACAAGCTTCTCATCAGGAAATATGTCAGCAATTACAAACATTATAAGCCACTCAACAAATGCATGTAATATTCCAAATAAGCCTAAATTGCGTATTGCTTTTAGCAGTGGGAAATTGGTTTCTTTTTGAATGTTTTGTTGTAGAGCAATTACACCCATAGTAAAAAAGCTTATTCCATAAATAAAGAAAAGAACAATATATATACTTCCGGAGTAGAGCATAAGTAATACACCTCTTAAATGAACTATTTGTTTATCTATAATAATATAATTATCTAAAGATGAAATAATATTAGATTATTGCATATTGAATGTCAATTCAAAAACTTACCATCATCATTACATCTTTTTAAAATTCAGCAGATAATTAGTATAGCTTAAAATCCTCTAAAGTAATAGAATTTTCTATTTGTTAGAGAATTGAAAAGAGAATTATTTAAGGTATTTGTATTGACTAGCAAATATAGAGATGATAATATATTCGCATATAGAATGATTCGAGGAGTGAATTAAATGCAAAAAACCTTTCATAAGCTTTTCAAAATTATTGACTTTAAAAAAGAGTACCAACAAAAAAGTAGTGGGCTCAATTATTTACAACTTCATGCCTTAGAGAAAATCTACAAAGAAAAGTCTATGAAGACACTTGAAATATCAAAGGTGTTAAATATCTCACCTTCAACGTTGATAGGAGTTCTGGATGAGCTTGAAAGTCAGGAGTTAATTATGAGACAAAGACAGCTGGAAGATAAAAGAGTGGTATTAGTTACTACAACAATAAAGGGTGAAGTTATTGTAAAAAAGCATTTTGAGGAAGACAGATTATTTCTAGAGAATTTACTTAAGAAACTAAATGAAGAAGAAAAGACGAATTTAGAGGACTTACTAGATAAAATGACTGAAGGTTTAACTGAATTTGAAACACTTTTTAATTAGTATTATAGGAGGTCGTCAAATGACACAGAAAGAAAGAATCGGTTCCGTATTCAACAAAAGCATGGTTTCAATGATAGTTATGGTTGTGCTTATAGGCTTAGGGGAAAAGATGGCAGAGAGATTCCTACCTATCTATCTTTTAGCATTAGGAGGTTCAATCTATACAGTTGGATCATTGAATGCAATTGATAATTTACTAAGTGCGCTATATTCTTTTCCAGGAGGATATTTATCTGATAAGCTAGGTTACAAAAAAGCTCTTATGGTTTTTAATATAATATCCCTTTTGGGTTATGCTATAGTCATTTTAATACCAACATGGCAAGCAGTTTTTGCCGGATCAATACTTTTTATATCTTGGACAGCGATATCACTGCCTGCTATTATGAGTATGGTATCAAAGGCTATAAGCAAGGATAAAAGAGCAATGGGGGTTTCTATACATTCTTTAGTGAGACGAATACCAATGGCTTTGGGACCTGTTTTGGGAGGGATATTAATATACTTGTTTGGAGAACAGGCAGGTATAAGATCGGCCTTTATAGCAGCCTTTGTATTGGGAGTAGCCGCCTTATTCTTTGTATATTTTTATATGGAAGAAGAGAAAAAGGAAGAATGTAAGCCTATATCAGCTTTCAATTTTAAACATTACTTTAATCCATCGCTTATAAATTTATTGGCTTCTGATATTTTAATAAGATTTGCGGAACAAATACCCTATGCCTTTGTAGTTATTTGGGTCGTGAAATATAACGGAATTACGCCTTTGCAGTTTGGGATACTAACTTCTATAGAAATGGTTACGGCTTTGCTGATATATATACCTGTAGCTTACTTTGCAGACAAATACACAAAAAAGCCTTTTGTGCTGATAACCTTCGGCTTCTTTACAATTTTCCCTTTGGTCTTATATTATTCAAAAGGTTTTGCAGGCTTTGCCTTTGCCTTTGTTATAAGAGGTTTAAAGGAGTTTGGCGAGCCAACAAGAAAATCTTTGATTATGGATTTGGCTCCGGAGGATGCAAAGGCTAGAACCTTTGGCACCTACTATTTAATAAGGGATATCATAGTGTCAGCAGCGGCCTTTAGCAGTGCTTATCTATGGGATATATCACCACAGGTGAACTTTATGACGGCCTCAGGCTTTGGATTGGCAGGCATGATATTGTTTGCACTTTTCGGCAAGGATCTGAGAGGCATAGAAAAGAATGGAATAAATAAAAACCCGGCCTAAGCCGGGTTTTTTCTTTAGCAAGCACAGGACTTGCATACATCTAATCTTTCTAAAATCATTTGACTAAGCTTGAAGATATCCCCGGCACCCATTGAAAAAACGATGTCACCAGGCTCTGCTTCTCTAACAATCAAATCAGCTATTTCATCAAAGTCGTTCATATAAACAGTATTATTGCTATTCTTGTTCGCTTCATTAACCAAATCTCTAGAATGGATATCTCCATTGTCTCTTTCTCTTGAAGCACTATATATATCAGCTATTATGACTCTATCTGCATTATAAAAAGCTTTGGCGAAATCACCGAAAAGTGTTCTTGTCCTGCTATAAGTATGTGGCTGGAATACGCACCATACTTTTTTATGCGGAAACTGCTTCGCCGCTTCTAATGTTGCTTTTATCTCTGTAGGATGATGTGCATAATCATCAATAATGGTAATCTCATTCTGAACGCCTTTGATATCAAATCTTCTGTGGGTTCCAACAAATTCTAGAAGGCTGTTTTTTATGATATCAATATCAATTCCTGCATTAATAGCAATTGCTATGGATGCTAGGGAATTTAATATGTTATGAATTCCATATACATTTAATGAAAATTCCCCAATCTTGCTATCTCTAAAATTAACATCAAAACTAGGATGGCCAAATTGATTAAAAATAATATTTGTTGCAGTATAGTCTGCTTTGTTTTCGATTCCGTAAGTTAAAATATTGCACTTTGCTGCTTTGGCAACTTTCATTGTATTTTCATTATCAGCGCATACTACTAGGGTACCATCATTCGGTATCAATTGTACAAATTTATAGAAAGCACTCATAATATGATCTATATCTTTGAAATAGTCTAAATGGTCTTCTTCAACGTTTAGGATTGCACCTATATAGGGATAGAATTTTAAGAAGCTTTCATAGTACTCGCAGGCTTCAGTAATAAAATAATCACTTTTACCCACTAAAACATTGCCGTTAATAGCTTCCAACTCTCCACCCAGAAGTATGGTGGGATCGAAATTCGCATTTTTAAAAATCAGTGAAACCATGGATGTTGTAGTTGTTTTACCATGACATCCCGATATCGCTATTCCGTAATTATGATCTTTCATAATAATGCCTAAGAATTCTGCTCTATCCATAATTGGGATAGATAGTTCACCAGCTCTAACTAACTCGGGATTATCTTTTTTAACTGCAGCAGTATAAACAACTAGCTCGCTTCCCTCTACATTTTTAGAATCGTGGGGAATGCTTATTTTTGCACCTTTCGTTGATAAACGATCGATTATTTTGCTGCTATTTAAATCCGAGCCTGTAACGTTATAACCAGCAGTCAGCATTATTTCTGCCAAACCGCTCATGCTAATACCGCCAATGCCTACAAAATGGATGTTTTTAATATTCTCTAGTGAAGCCATATAGGTACACTCCTTTAAATTCATCATTTTTTATTTCATATTAATAATATTTTTTAGTCATAAATCTATTTTACCTAATGTTTTAGAAAACTGCAATTACAGGTATTTTTGCATATTTTGTCAACTTTAGATATTACAGATTTAATACCTTATTGTCAATGGTAATAATTAAACTTGACTATAGGTAAAACAAACTTTTACTGAGGCATAAGAATGTCAAGGGCATGAAAAGATATATTATACATAGTATTATTATATCCATAAAAAGGTTACCGTATAAAGTGAAACAAATAATAGTACTTATAATTATAAAAGTAAAAGAAGTTTAGCCAAAAGAAGGAATTTGAAATCTTATATAGAAAAATAAAATTATGAATATTAAATGCGAAGATGATAAAAACATTCGGATTTCGGGGGCGTTGAAAATGGAAAAATTCAAGAAAAATGAAAGAGTTGTGGCTCTAATTAAAATATTAAGCGATAATCCCAATGAAGTGATCACGCTAAATCGTTTTAGTGAGCTGTTAAATGCAGCTAAATCAACTATTAGTGAAGATATTAGCGCGGCAAGAAAAATCATAGAGTGCTTATCCCTTGGTGAAATTGAGACAATTCCAGGAGCTTTAGGCGGGGTAAAATACAAGCCTGTCCTTACTGTTGATCAAAGTATTGAATTTTTAAAGACTCTTTGTACAAAGCTGCAGGATCCAAACAGGGTAATTCCGGGTAATTTTATTTACATGTCTGATATATTAGGAGATGCTGATGAGGTTGCAACTATTGGCAGGATTTTCGCAAGCTGCTTTAAGGAAAAGAATGCTGATTATATCGTAACAATTGAAACCAAGGGTATTACACCTGCGATTATGACTGCTAGAGCAATGAATATACCATTAGTAATAGCCAGAACGGACAATAGAGTGACAGAAGGTTCAACAATTAGTGTGAATTATGTATCTGGTTCAAAAAAGATTCAAACAATGTCCGTATCCAAGCGTTCCATAAAAGAGGGTTCCAAAGTAATAATAATTGACGATTTTATGAAGGCTGGAAGTACGATTAAAGGATTAAATGACTTAATGCAGGAGTTCAAGGCAGAAGTAGTAGGTACTGGCGTGATCATGAGTACTGCAGAACCAGATCATAAGGTTATTCAAGACTATGTATCACTTTTAATATTAAATGGTGTTGATGAAGTCACTAGAGCAATAGATATAGTGCCTGGAATAAAATAATTTGACAAGGCTAATAAACCTTGCATATTAATTGGTAAATAGTGAGATATTAAAAAAGTAAATCATTCTATAAGTTTTGTACTACGCATTATACATTGAATTTAATGTGCAAAACATTTTTCTAGTTCATAGTTGCATAAGATACCTTTCTGATGGTACTAAAGCGGATGATTTGATTGATTTGGTATATGAAAGATCTTTTATGCACCTTAGCAAAGAGAAAGTTTCATAAATTTTCAGAAAATTTATAGATGAAGAAGGAAAATATTATAAAGTAGAGAATAATTATACAAATGACAAAATGATATGACGGAAGGTGGTGAGCTAATATGCAAATAACAGACGTAAGAGTGAGAAGGGTGAATGTAGAAGGCAAGATGAAGGCTGTTGTTTCAGTAACCTTTGACAATGAATTCGTTGTTCATGATATAAAGGTTATAGAAGGTCAAGAGGGATTATTCATCGCTATGCCAAGCAGAAAGACTCCAGATGGAGAGTTCAAGGATATTGCACACCCAATTAACTCCACAACAAGAGAAAGGCTCCAAGTCGCTATCTTAGAAGGATATGAAAAAGCAAAGAGTGAGAGTGAAACAGAACAAGAATAGTTTATAGCAAGATCAGTGACAAAGACATTGATTTTCAGATGTAAACAATCTAGAGAGCAATAATTATTGCTCTCTTTTTATGTATAAATTTGCATAGGTGTTGGAAATGCATTAGCAGTGCCAGTACCTTTTTATATGGACAGTATGAATATTTAGTCATGGCTTCGCAGTAGCAAGTTATTTTTACACAGTAAGTAATAATAGGCATGTATGACTGATATATATTTAATATAGCAGGTATATAAATTGTGCAGATACCCAAGCTTTTACGAAGTATCGTCGATTATTTTTCTGTAGTGTTAATATAAGGAGGTAATGCTATGTCGGATAGGAAGCGTAATCATGAAAAAAAAGAAAAGCATGTAGAAATGGAAGAATTAGATAAGGATTATAAGGAAATGCCTTTTCAAAACAAGCAGAATCATGGCCCTATGCAGCATATTTGCCCAATGATGTATCAATGCCCAATGGCATACCAGTGCCCTATGATGGGTCAGTCAAATATTCAAATGCAGATGCCTTATATGCAGGAAGAAAACATGAGAGATAAGGACTGGTTTGAGGAGTGGGACGAATTCAGCGATGATAGCAGTTTTGAATTTGACTCTGACGACTTCTACTCGCCTGAAAAGTATTATCAAAAACAATATGAAAAACATGAAAAGCATCATAAGAATCATCAATATCCATTCTTCTGGCCACCATATTTTCCGAATTATAAGAGATAATAAGTAGTAGACTTTTAAACAATGTATTTAGCTCAATATAATTTTATTAACACGTTTTATATAACATTTCGATTCGTAGATTCAAAATATCGCCTATGCAAGTTCTCCATAAGTATGTTTAGATGAATTCATAACCATCAGCATACTACTACAAGAATTTAAGCATAGGCTCTTATTTTGTTCATATATGAATAAAGTAATGGGTAGAATACTACTTATACAATTAAGTAGTTGTTAATTATTTGTCTAAAAGGCTGGTTCTTTCATGTTGAAAAAGCATGAAAGAAGTGTTATATTCAGTATTAATATGGTGATTATAGCAAAAAATTGCTTGTATACATAAGATTAAGCTTTAAAAGGTAGGGTAAAAATGGATCAGAAACAATTGATTGAAGAAATAATCAAACTAAAGAAAGAAAGAGACGCGATTATATTAGCACACAATTATCAAGTGCCAGAGGTACAGGATATTGCGGATATTGTGGGGGATAGCCTAGCTCTTAGCAAACACGCAGCTGATACAAATCATAAGGTTATTGTATTTTGCGGAGTACACTTTATGGCAGAAAGTGCGAAGATATTATCGCCGGATAAAACAGTATTGCTTCCTGCAAAAGATGCAGGATGTCCTATGGCTGAAATGGTAACTGCAGATCGTCTGAGAGAGATGAAAGCACAGTATCCAGAAGCTGCAGTAGTGTGTTATGTTAACTCTTCGGCAGAGGTCAAGGCGGAAGCAGATATATGTTGCACATCTTCAAATGCAGTGAAGGTTGTAGAAAGTATAAAAAACAAACAAATCATATTCGCTCCAGATCAAAACCTTGGCAGTTATATAGCAAAGAAGGTTAAGGATAAAGAGTTTATATTATGGAAGGGTTTCTGCATAACACATAAGAGAGTAAAAGAAGATGAAGTCAAGAAAATCAAAGAGTTATATCCTGATGCAAAGATTTTAGCTCACCCGGAATGTGAGCCTGAGATTCAAGCTTTGGCAGATTTTTTGGGCAGCACTTCTGAAATAATCAAGGAAGCAAGGGAAATACCGGAGAAGGATATTATAATTGGAACAGAAGAAGGCGTACTTCATATACTTAAGAAAGAAAACCCGGATAAAAAGTTCTATTTACTATCACCGGGCCTAATTTGTCAGAATATGAAGAAGACAAGATTGGAAGATGTTTATCTTTCCCTTCTCCATATGCAGCATGAAATAACTTTAGATGAGAATGTAAGGCTGAAGGCTTTGAAGTCCCTAGAGAGAATGCTTGAAGTTAGATAGATAAATAAAAACCAATGATATTTAGCAACTTAAGGAGGAAAATAATATGCCTCTTAGATATTTAGCAGATTTTGATACTAGTAATATAAAAAAAGAAACATGTGATGTCATTATAGTAGGAAGCGGAGTAGCTGGACTTTACTCCGCTATTAATCTTGATAAAAGTAAAAAGGTTTTAATTATTAGCAAAGAATCAATGGACGAGAATAATTCCTATCTGGCCCAAGGTGGAATAGCCGCAGCTGTAGGAGAAGGTGATCTTCCTGAGTATCATTTTGAGGATACAATTAAAGCAGGGGCTGGGGAGTGCGACAACGAAGCAGTTACTGTTTTGGTGGAGGAAGCACCAAAGGACGTGGAAGTGCTGTGTAATATAGGAACGAATTTTGATAGAAATATTGACGGTTCCTTGACTACCACCAGAGAGGGTGGACACAGAAGGTTCCGTATCATTCATGCCCTAGGTGATGCTACCGGAAGAGAAGTAGTTGATTCATTACTTCGGGAATGCAGAGAAAGAGAAAATATAACGATAGTAGAAAATTGTTTTGCTGTAGATATAATAACTGTGGATGAAAGTTATGCGGGACTCTTGATTAAACATGAAAACGAATATAAGTGTATTATGAGCAATGCAATAATTTTAGCAAGCGGCGGCATAGGACAGGTCTATAAAAACACCACCAATGCAGCTGTTATAACCGGAGATGGCATTGCAATGGCTTATCGCGCAGGAGCCGTACTTACGGATATGGAATTTGTACAATTCCACCCGACTGCTATGTATAGCGAAAATACAGATGAAAGTAAATTCTTAATTTCCGAAGCTGTCAGAGGTGAAGGTGGAATTCTTCGCAATACAGAAGGAAATAGATTTATGCCCAAGTACCATGAAATGGCTGAGGTTGCTCCGAGGGATATCGTAGCACGAGCTATATTTGCGGAAATGAAGAAAACAAAAAGTGAATTTGTTTATTTAGATGTTACTCATAAGGAGCCAGAGCTAATCAGGAAGAGATTCCCTAATATTTATAAGCACTGCTTTGATAAGGGAATAGATATGACAAAGCAATTTATTCCTGTTTGTCCTGTACAGCATTACTTTATGGGAGGAATAAAAACTGATTTATGGGGCAAAACCAACATTAAGGGCATATATGCCTGTGGTGAAGCTGCAAATACCGGAGTTCATGGTGCAAACAGATTAGCTAGTAACTCCTTGCTGGAGGGTTTGGTTTTTGGAAGAAGATGTGCTGAACAAATTAATTCCACCATAGATAGCACACAAATTCCACTACTGGACATATCAAATAAAAGTCAACCAGAAACAAAAGTTGATGCGGAAGCTATAAATGAAAGTATAAAAAGCTTGATGAATGAGTATGCGGGTATTGAGAGAAATGAGAGAGATATGAACATGGCGCTTTGTCGCATTAACGAATTTATTGAACAACTAGAAAATAGCTGTTTGGAAACTACTAAAGAGATGGAAACTGTTAATATAGCTAATATTGCGTCACTTATTCTTAAGGCTGCTATCAGAAGAAAAGAAAGTGTAGGAAGCCATTACAGAGTTAATTGATAATAGACTGGAGGCTGAGTTAATTTGTTGGAAATGCTTACTGTTGATAGAATAATAAAAAATGCTTTAGAAGAGGATTTGGGTTGGGGAGATGTTACTACCGATTCAACAATACCTAAAGAATCCGCTATAAAGGGAAATTTCATTGCAAAAGAGCAAGGCATTGTATGTGGAATAGGTGTCTGTAAAAGAGTTTTTGAGATCTTAGATAATTCTGTTGTTTTTGAAATACAAATAAGTGATGGGGTAATGGCACAAAAAGGTGATATTATAGCTAAAATAAGCGGCCCTTCTAGAAGCATACTTAAAGGTGAAAGAGTTTCTTTAAATTTACTTCAGAGAATGTCCGGCATAGCAACTGCTGCATATAAGTATGCAGAAGCTGTACAAGGTACATCGGCTAGGGTTGTTGATACCCGAAAAACTATGCCAGGACTAAGAATTCTGGACAAGTATTCAGTGTTGACAGGGGGATGTCATAATCACAGATTTAATTTATCCGACTTAGTACTAATAAAGGATAATCACATAAAAGCAGCCGGAGGGATAACCCCTGCAGTTAAAGGAGCCAAAGAAAAGCTATCTCACGCTTTAAAAATAGAGGTGGAGGTTGAATCTCTAGAACAGCTGAAAGAAGCCTTAGAGGCAGGTGCTGATATCGTTATGCTGGATAATATGTCCCTCGAGATGATGAGAGAAGCAGTCCAGCTGGCAAAGGGAAAAGCGATTTTGGAAGCTTCGGGAAATGTAGCCTTAGAAGGACTAAGAAGTGTCAAAGCAATAGCTGAGACAGGCGTAGATATCATTTCAGTAGGTGCGCTAACGCATTCTGTTTCCGCTATGGACATAAGCTTAAGATTTGAATAAAGAGTTTAATGATAAGCATTTTTGCTTATCATTAAACTTTTTTCTTTTTATTTAATAAGCTATATATGTTGCGAAAAAGGTTTATTATATACAAAATCAGTAGAAGCATCCAATTTTGTATTAACAAAGATGCATTTTTCACAACATATGAGTTAAGGAAAATGTTTTGCACATTCTGATTTAGTATGAGATATTTGGTGCAAAACATATATATAAAATAGATTTGCTCAAATACCGCATATATATTAAAATATAAGTGGTTTACAGATAATTTGACAGTATTATATACAGAGAGGCTTAAAAACTATATAATAGAGGTGACAACATTGAATAATGTATACAAGATTACAGCGGTGATACTTGCTGCTGGTGAAGGTAAAAGAATGTATTCAAAACTCCCTAAGGTACTGCACAAGATATGTGGTGTTACTATGGTTGAACACGTAATAAACTGTGCTAAGGAAATAGGATGCGAAGAGCCTGTGGTTGTTATAGGACATGGTGCTGAGCAAGTAAGAGAGACAATAAAAGATGTTAAGTTTGTTATGCAGGAGCCGCAATTAGGAACTGGTCACGCGGTTATGCAGGCTGGTGAATATATTGGTGATAATGACATTTTAGTGCTATATGGAGATACACCCTTGGTCTCAGCTGATAAAATTAGTGAAATGTATCAATTTCATAAAGCTGGAAACTATGGGGCAACAGTCCTTACAGCCGATTTAGAGAACCCTTCAGGCTATGGCAGAATTATTAGAAATCATATAGGTTTGATAGAATCTATCGTGGAAGATAAGGATGCAGATCAAGAGGTTAAGAAGGTAAAGGAAATCAATTCCGGCATGTATTTTTTCAAGGGCACAGAGCTTAAGGAAGCCTTAAAGAAGCTGACAAATAATAATGCTCAAGGAGAGTATTATCTTACTGATGCTTTGCAGATATTAAAAGCAGAAGGTCATGAGATAGCTGCTTTTAAGACAAATGATCCTACAGAGATTATGGGGGTCAACAATAAGCTGCAGCTTTCTGAAGCAGCAAAAATAATGCAGAGCAGGATATTAAAATCACATATGCTGTCAGGCGTTACAATCATTGATGCAAATAACACCTATGTTGATAAAACAGTGAAAATTGCAAGGGATGTTACAATATATCCTGGATGTATTTTAGAAGGCAGCACAATGATTGATGAAGACTGTATTATTGGGCCTAATACAACAATAATAAATAGCATATTAAATAAAAATGTTACTGCAAAAAACTCTGTAATTTTAGACAACGAAATTGGAGAGTCAACAACCATAGGGCCCTTTGCATACCTAAGACCTGGCAATGTAATAGGCAGGAATGCAAAAATAGGCGATTTTGTGGAGATGAAAAATTCGAACTTTGGGGATAATTCAAAGGCATCCCATTTGGCTTATATTGGGGATGCTGATGTAGGTGATAATGTTAACCTTGGCTGCGGGGTAGTGTTTGTAAACTATGACGGTAAGAAGAAGTACAAGTCGATAGTAGAGGATGACTGTTTTGTGGGCTGCAATGTAAACTTGGTTGCGCCTATTACTGTCAAACGTGGCAGCTATGTAGCAGCAGGTACTACTTTAACAAAGGATGTGCCTGAGGACAGCTTATCAATTGGAAGAGTGAGACAGGAAAACAAAGAAGGCTGGATGAAAAACAAATAATTAACGATATATGTTGCGAAAAAATTTATAAAATACAAAATCGATAGAAACATCCGAATTTGCGTTATCAAAGATGTATTTTCGCAACATATGATTTGGGAGGTTTCTATTAAATGAATGTACATGGAAAGAGCATAAAAATCCTCAACTGCAATGCAAACAAGGAATTGAGTAAGGATATTGCTTTAAACTTAGGAATATCTGTTGGGGATGCTCAGGTAAGTACTTTTAGCAATGGAGAAATTGGAGTAAGCATTTATGAATCTATAAGAGGCGCGGACGTGTTTGTAATACAATCCACCAGTGCACCTGCTAACGATAATCTAATGGAACTTTTGATTATGATTGATGCACTTAAAAGAGCATCAGCAGGCAGAATAAATGCGGTTATACCATACTATGGTTATGCAAGACAGGATAGGAAGGCGAAGTCTAGAGATCCGATCTCGGCAAAGTTGGTTGCAAACTTGATAACAGCTGCAGGAGCAGACAGGGTAATAACCATGGACTTGCATGCGGCTCAAATTCAGGGGTTCTTCGATATTCCTGTAGATCATTTGTATGCAGCACCTTTAATAACAAATTACTTCAGAAACAAAAAGTTGGATGATATCGTTGTTGTATCTCCTGATGTTGGTGGAGTAACAAGAGCTAGAGTTGTGGCAGGCAAGTTAGATGCTCCAATTGCTATAATAGATAAAAGAAGACCTAAGCCAAATGTATCAGAGATAATGAACATTATTGGTGACGTCGCAGGTAAAAATTGTATCATAATTGATGATATGATTGATACAGCAGGATCAGTAGTAAATGCAGCGAAGGCTCTTAAGGACATGGGGGCAAAGGACGTATATGTAGCATGCACTCATGCGGTAATGTCAGGTCCTGCTTTTGAAAGAATAGCAGATCCATCAATAAAGGAATTGATTGTAACAAATTCGATTCCGATACCACCAGAAAAAATGACAGATAAAATAAAAGTGCTTTCAGTTGCACCACTGTTGGCAGAAGCAATAAAGAGAATTTATGAAGGCTTATCTATAAGCAAACTATTTGATTAATATATAATATAAACGTGAATAATGAAATGTAATCATATGCCGGGGAGACTTTCCCCGGCTATAAGCATTACTTAGTATTCAATGGAGTGATAAACATGTATGTGATTGTAGGACTCGGGAATCCGGGGGATAGATATGCAGGAACCAAGCATAATATCGGATTTATTACGATTGATTACTTGGCAGAGCAAAGCGGAATTAAATTAAATAAGACAAAACATAAGGCCATACTTGGTGAGGGAACGATAGGTGGAGAAAAAGTATTGCTCGTAAAGCCCCAAACCTTTATGAATTTAAGTGGCCAGAGTGTTATGGACATAGTAAATTTTTATAAGGTGCCATCACAGAACCTTATAGTGATATACGATGACATTGATTTGCCCGTAGGTAAGGTAAGAATTAGACCCAGTGGCAGCTCGGGTACCCATAATGGGATGAGAAATATTATTTACTTGATAAATAATCAGGAATTTCCAAGAATAAGAATTGGAGTGGGTAAGCAGCCTGACTATATGGACTTGGCAGATTACGTAATGACTAAATTCAATGGTGAAGAAAAGCCCCTTATGGAAGACGCTGTAAAGAGGTCTGCTATGGCAGTTGAGGAAATTGTGAAGAGCGGCATAAACATAGCCATGAATAAATATAATAAGTAATGTGCAAATCAGCTTGCTCATAGGAGGTGGGGTATTTATTATCCGACCTCTATGTTGTTTTGAAATTATGGCAGACAGCGACAAAGCTAACTTTGTGTAAAAGAGGTGAAAATATGAGTTATAAAAATGTTCTCAGACCCTTGGAAAATATGCAAGAATATAAACTTTTGATTGAAAATATCAAGGGTAGTAGTAAAAATATAGAAGCATATGGGATATCTGACACTCAAAAGTCTTTAATTGCTTCAGGGGTATGCGAAAGTACTCATAAAAGCTGTTTAATAATAACTCATAATGAAATTGTAGCTCGGAAGATTTATGAGGATATAGGTTTCTTGAACCCCACCACAGGGCTACTCTTGTCTTCTGGTGAGGTTATATTTCGCAAAATTGACGCTAGAAGTAGTGAAATTAGACAGCAAAGGCTTCAGACAATCGATGAGCTGCTATCAGGTGAAACTAAAATAGTATGCACTTCTGTAGAAGCGTTGCTTCACAAGATGATACCTCCCTCGAGATATAAAGATATAAAGAGAAAGGTCTCCCTTGGAGACACAGTTGACGTAAATGAATTTCTCACTCTTTTTTACACGGCTGGATATGAAAGAGTTGATATGGTTGAAGGAAAAGGACAATTTTCAATCAGAGGGGGTATTATTGATTTTTATCCCTTAACGGCAAAGAATCCTGTAAGAATCGAACTGTTTGATGATGAGGTAGATTCCATCAGAACCTTTGACGAATTAACACAGAGATCAATAGAAAAAATTAAAGCAATTGAAATAAACGCTGCAAGAGAGCTGCTGCTATACGAAGATGAGCTTAAGTCAGCAGCAAAGGTCTTAGAGCATGCCTTGGAAAAGAGACTGAAGGCTTTAAATTCTTCGGGTAAGAAGAAGGATGCGGAGAAGCTTTCGGAAGTCATAAAAGAGGACATCGATAAGTTAAATCAAGGGGTCCATTTTGAAGGCTTAGAAAGATATCTAAATTTTTTCAAGCTGGAATTTAATAGCATACTTGATTATCTTAAGGACTTCATAATAATTATTGATGAGCCAAATAGAGTCAGGCAAAGATATGACAACATAGAATTAGAGTTTCAAGAGCAATTCAAGGCGCTTTTGGCATCGAATGAGGTATTGCCAGAGCAATATGGAACACTTTTCACCTATGATCAGCTATTGACTAAATTTAAGAATTCTAAATGCATAAGCTTTAACACGTTATTAAAAAGCAGTGCAGATTTTAAGCCAGATGCAATAATCAGCTTCATATCGAGATCCATGCATCCATTTCATGGCAAGCTAGATTTACTTATGGACGAGTTGCAGCTTTGGAAAAGTAAAAAATATAAGGTTATCATTCTATCTGGCACAGAGGAAAAAGGTCGTAGATTGGTACAAAGCCTTATAGATCAGAATATAGAAGCAATTTACAAAAGCAGTCTGGATATAGAACTGCAGGATGGGCATATTGTAGTTTTACCGGGAACTCTCAGCAATGGCTTTGAATTTCCCTCTATTCGGTATGCCGTAATAAGTGATAGAGAAGTATTTACGACACCCAAAAAAGAAGGGCCTAAGAGAAAGGGCAGACTTATAAAAGCCTTTACAGACTTAAAGGTTGGTGATTTTGTAGTTCATGAAAATCACGGTATCGGCCAATATGTCGGCATTGAAAAGCTTACTGTGGGCGGCCTGACACGAGATTATTTGAATATTAAATATGGCGGCAATGACAAGCTTTATATACCTACTGATCAATTGGATATGATACAGAAGTATATTGGTGGCGAGGATAAACTGCCTAAGCTGAACAAGCTTGGCAGTGTGGAATGGACAAAAACGAAGAGTAAGGCTCAACATTCTATACAAGCTTTAGCCATCGATCTGCTGAAGCTATATGCTGAAAGACAGCAGAAGATTGGCTTCTCTTTCTCAAAAGACTCAAGGTGGCAGAAGGAGTTTGAGGATATGTTCCCCTATGAGGAAACAGAAGATCAACTTCGCTGTATAGAGGAAATTAAAAGGGATATGGAAGATGAAAGAGTCATGGATCGGTTGCTATGCGGGGATGTAGGATATGGTAAGACAGAGGTAGCACTTAGAGCTGCATTCAAATGTGTGATGGATAGCAAACAAGCTGCTATTCTGGCACCAACAACTATATTGGCTCAACAGCATTACAACACATGCATACAGCGATTTGGAAGTTTTCCTGTAAAAATAGATGTATTATCAAGGTTTAAAAGTGCTTCAGAGCTAAAGAAAGCAGTTTCGGATTTAAAAAGCGGTAACTTAGATATTATCATTGGCACCCACAAACTGCTTCAGGAAAGTATAAAGTTTAAGGATTTGGGACTCCTTATTATTGATGAGGAACAAAAATTTGGAGTTGGACATAAAGAAAAGATTAAAAGCCTAAAGACAAATTTAGACGTTCTTACCTTATCAGCAACACCCATACCTAGAACCTTGCACATGTCCATGATAGGTATTAGGGATATAAGTCTTATTGAAGAACCGCCGGAAGAAAGATATCCGGTGCAAACCTATGTTATGGAGCATAATGAGGATGTTATAAGGGATGCAATATTTAAAGAAATCGCAAGAGGGGGTCAGGTTTACTTCCTTCATAATCGGGTAAGGAGTATTGCCAAGACTGCAGCTCACATAAAGGAATTAGTACCAGAGGCCAGAGTTGCCTATGCCCATGGGCAAATGGATGAGAAACAGCTGGAAGATACGATGCTGGACTTTTATAATGGGGAATATGATGTATTGGTTTGTACTACCATAATTGAAGCAGGCTTGGATATACCCAATGTAAATACAATAATAATAACAGATGCAGACAAAATGGGACTTTCTCAGCTTTATCAGTTAAGAGGAAGGGTAGGTCGCTCAAATAGATTGGCCTATGCCTATTTTACTTACCAAAAGGATAAGGTTTTAAGCGAGGTAGCTGAAAAAAGGCTGCAAGCCATAAAGGAATTCACAGAGTTTGGTTCAGGCTTTAAAATAGCAATGAGAGACCTAGAAATAAGAGGTACTGGTAATTTGCTTGGAAAAGAGCAGCACGGACATATGGAAGCCATAGGCTATGACTTGTTCATTAAGCTTTTGGAGGAAACTTTGCAGGAACTGAAGGGTGAAGCACCTGTGAAGCGGGTAGAAACCAGCATTGAATTGCAAATTAATGCATATATACCGGAAAGCTATATTTCAGATGAAAATCAGAAAATTGAAATGTACAAAAAAATAGCCTCGATTAGTGATCAGCAGGACTTATTCGATATAGAAGAAGAAATTGAGGACAGATTTGGGGATATTCCGACTATGGTCAGAAACCTTTTGTCCATTGCTTACGTCAAACAATTGGCTCAGATGTGTGGAATAAGCAACATTGGTCAGCGGAACAACAATATAGCCATTAAGTTTAAGACAGATAAATTTATAAAAGCGCAGACTGCAATGCAAATTGCCTCTGACTACAAGGGCAGGATATTATTTACAGCCAGTGAACAGCCATATTTTACTTTAAAGTGTTCAGATGAAAAGCCAGAGGAGCTCCTAAAAGATATAAGAGATATTGTAGAAAAAATTAGCAGTTTCCATACTGCTGCAAATGAGTTATAATTATATACTAGATTGTACCAATGTAAAGCCTCAATGTACCAAATAAAATTAGGGGAGAGATGAAGAATTGATTAGAGTTAAAAAAACAGTAATTTTGCTTGCGGTGATGGTAATAACCATGTCTTTGGTATTTAGTGGCTGCAGCTTTGTAAAGAAAAACCCTCAGGCAGATAATCAGACTATTGTAGCAGTTGTCGGGGGAGAGCAAATTATGAAGACTGAGTTTACCCAAAGGTTCGAAACTCTTAAAGTACAATATGAGCAACAATATGGCGCTAAGATATGGGATCAGGACGTTGATGGAAGAAAGTACATCGATGTTATAAAGGAAAAAGTGCTAGATATGCTTGTGGATATAAAGGTTCAGGAAAAGGAAGCCATCAAGTCAGGTATTACAGCTACAGATGAGGAAATAGGTGTAGAGGTAGAGAAGGCAAGAGCTTACTTCGATACAGAAGCAAAATTCAATGAGTTCCTGACAACACAAAAAATGACTATAGAATATTTAAAAGATTCTATAAGAAAAGATATTTTGGTGAACAAGCTTCAAGAAAAATTAACTACCGGTACTACTGTGTCGGATGAAGAAGTAGCTGCTTACTATGGTGCAAACCAAGATCAATTTATAAGCATCAAGGTTAGTCATATATTAATTGAAAATGAAGATGAAGCAAAGAGAGTACTAGAAAGAGTTAAAGCTGGAGAGAATATCAATGAGCTTGCTCCTCTATATTCAATAGATCCTTCAGCTAAGGAAAACAAAGGCGTTATAGACTATTTTAGAAAAGGTCAGATGGTTCAAGCCTTTGAAACTGCAGCATTTGCTTTGAAACCAGGAGAAATAAGTGATTTAGTGAAAACAGACTATGGTTTTCATATAATTAAGCTGGAAGATAAGAAATTTGACAAGTTGGAAGACATAGCAGCTGAACTAAAAACATCAATGATAAAAGATAAGAAGGATAAAGCTTATCAAGGTCTTCTAGAAGAAATGAAAACAAAGGCTGATATAAAGAAATACCCTAAGAACTTATAAAAAGTTATATAAAAACTGCTTGAATTTACTTTCAAGCAGTTTTTTTTCTATAGGAAATATAACGAGGTAAAAAAGATGTCCACACTTCTATAAGTGGAAGATTATGATTTCTGCAACAGGCAGTGGGCAAATATCCCCTGCCACGCTGAAACGCTCGGGTAGGTTTTTGTAAAAAACTTTCAGTGGAATCTTGATATAAATCTTAAATTAGCAAAATTGTGTATAAAATTATTAAGTTGGTAAAATAATAGTCGCATAGGTGATTATGTAAATAAATAATAAAGGAGGATATATAGGTGAAAGCGACAGGAATTGTAAGAAGAATTGATGATCTTGGAAGAGTTGTTATACCTAAGGAAATAAGAAGAACATTGAGAATCCGTGAAGGAGACCCACTTGAGATATTCACAGATAGAGAAGGAGAAGTAATTCTCAAAAAATATTCTCCGATTGGCGAACTTAGCGAATTTGCTAAGGAATATGTTGAATCATTACATAGTTCAATGGAACATGTAACTTGTATTGCTGATAGAGATTCCATCATAGCAGTTGCAGGTGCACCAAAGAAAGAACTATTGGATAAGAGGGTAAGCTCAGCCTTAGAAAAGATAATGGAAGAAAAAGCAGCAGTCATGCTAAGTCTTGCTGGTGACAACAAAATGATTAACATAACTGCAGATGAAGAAGGAGCCCCCAAATATACCAGTGGAGTAATAGCTCCAATCGTGTCTCAAGGTGATCCGATCGGTGCAATTTTATTACTATCTAAGGAAGCAAATATTCAAATGGGTGATATAGAAAAGAAACTCGCAGAAACAGCAGCTAGTTTTTTAGGGAAACAGATGGAACAATAATAGTACATATAAAGGCAGCTAGGGCTGCTTTTATTGTTTTTTGATATTTGATAAAATAACAATTATAATAACAATTATAGTAGCAATATATATGTATAATAGCTACTATATCATCTTGAGCATGGCGAAGGAACTAAGATATTTCACTACGTTCAGTATGACAAAGGTCAATCCAATTTTGTTGTACATTACATAAATAAATAGAAAAATTGAATATAAGGTTTCATTTTAGGGGGGGGCGGTTATGATAACAAGTTGGATCATAGAGTTTATTGAAAAGTTTGGTTACTTAAGTATTTTTTTATTGATAGCTATTGAAAATATCTTTCCGCCGATACCGTCAGAAGTAATTTTAACCTTTGGTGGATTTATGACAACCCATACTAAACTAACAATACCAGGAGTAGTGTTGACAGCTACAGCAGGTTCTACCCTTGGAGCGGCAGTGTTATATAAAATAGGAAGCTTATTAAATCCAAAACGTTTGGATGCAGTTATAGACAATTATGGGTTTGTTTTGGGGCTAAAAGCAAAGGATATGCATAAGGCTTTCTCCTTGTTTAGGAGATTCAAATACTCTGCTGTTTTTTTATGCCGAATGGTGCCTATTGTTAGAAGTTTGATTTCCATCCCTGCCGGAATGACCAAAATGAAGTTTGGGGTATTTGTACTGCTGACTACTGCAGGAACACTTTTGTGGAATCTATTACTTGTCAGTGTTGGGGCGATCATGGGAGAGTCATGGGAAAAGGTATTGGTATTCATTAATATTTACCACGAAATAACCTATCTAATTTTTATTTCAGCTGCAATTGCTTACTTAATATATAGGATTACTAATAGAAATAAGAAAGCCTAAGTTTGAATGTAACACTATTTTATCGAATTATGTTCATATACAGTTCTATAATTATCTGACATTGTATATTTTAGCAATAAGATGTGCTAAAATATATAATGTTTGTCAATCATAAGCTTTGATAATGCTTAGATTGAGTAGTTTCAGTTTCGAGGAGGTCAAGAATGGAGATCAAAAAACAATCATTTATTAAGGGTGCGGCAATACTCGCTGCAGCTGGATTGATTACTAAGATTTTAGGGGCAATCTATAGAATACCCTTAGGTCGCATTGTAGGTGCAGAATCTATGGGGTATTATGGGACTGCCTATAGTGTATATACTTGGGCATTAACAATTTCAGCCTATGCAATACCTATCGCAATATCTAAGCTGACTGCAGAAAAGCTGGAGTTGGGAAGACATGATGAAGCAAAACGAATATTTAGAGTGGCATTGACGTTCATTTCCACCGTAGGTCTGCTTTTTTCGATAGTCTTGTTAGTATATGCAAAGGACATCGCAAACCTACTGAATAATCCTGGCTCATATATAGCAATACTTTGCGTAGTTCCTTCGGTATTTTTGTTCTCAGTTACCGGGGCTCTCAGGGGATACTTCCAAGGAATGCAAAATATGATGCCCAGTGCAGTATCACAGGTTTTTGAACAGCTTGGAAGAGTTGTCTTTGGTTTCATACTTGCAATAATGCTGCTACCCTTGGGTTATCAGCAAGCTGCAGGCGGAGCTGTAGCAGGAACCACTGTCGGCGGGATTATAAGTATAATTACTTTGCTATTTATTTACTTTAAGTATAAGAGCAACAGAGAAGGCGTGAGAGATACTTTAAATTATAAAAGAGAATCAGCCTTAAGCATACTTAAGAGACTTATTGTTTTTACAATACCAATAACCATAGGCAGTAGCGTTATGCCTATTATGGGTCTTTTGGATTCTATGATTATTATGGATAGATTACAGGCCGCTGGATATTCATTAAATACAGCAGTTAGTATGTATGGTCAGTTGACTCAAATGGCCATGCCTTTTATTAATCTACCTCAGGTACTTACTATATCGCTGGCTGCAAGTCTTGTACCGGCAATTTCAGAATCAGTTACAAGACGAGACCTAGTATCTGTTGAAAAGAAGTCTGAGCTAGCCATTAGAATAAGCTTGATTATGGGCTTACCGGCTGCTTTCGGATTATTTATTTTGGCAGATCCTATTATGACCATAGCGTACCCTACTGAAACAAGTTCAGTTGTTACTGCCTTAATGTTTTTGGCACCGGCTGTAATATTTCTAACCTTAGTTCAAACCTTAACTGCAATATTACAGGGTATGGGTAAGGAAAAAATACCGGTGCTTAATTTAGCCATAGGAGCATTTGTAAAGATAATCGTTACTTATACGCTAACTTCAATACCTAGTATTAATGTCAGAGGGGCAGCAATTGGAACTGTAGCAGCGTATGCAATCGCGTCGATACTAAACTTGAGAGCTGTTATAAAGTACCAAAAGAAGGACTTTAATTATAAGCAATTGTTTGGAAAGCCAATACTAGCAACAGTGGTGATGAGTCTTGTTGCGTATTTTGCTTACAAATATGCTTTTCTATTTACTGATAGTAAATCCTTGTCAGCTTTATTAAGCATGCTTTTGGCGGCAATAATTTATGCAGTTACATTGATATTAACAAAAGGTATTACTACTGAAGAACTGCAAATGGCACCAGGCGGAGGCAGATTGTCAAAGGTATTGAAGAAAAAAGGACTAGTAAAATAAACCCCATCCCTTACAAAGGAGAGATACAAATGAAAGAGCTTAAAATAATTGGCTTAGGCTCTGGCGATTACAAGCAGCTGACACTTTCAGCGGTAGAGCAGCTTAAATCGGCAGATGTACTGATTTTGAGGACAGAAAAGCATCCTACTGTAGATTACATTAAATCATTGGGAATTCAGTTTACTACTTGTGATGACATCTATGACTCAGCAGAAACCTTTGAGTCAACATATAGTCAAATTAGTCAACGTGTGATAAGCAGCTGCGAGGAAGGCAAGGTGCTGGTTTATGCGGTACCTGGACATCCCATGGTAGCTGAGAAAAGTGTGGAATTGACACTTGACATGGCAAAGGATAACATTGATGTAGAAATTGTACCTGCTGTAAGCTTTATTGATTCAATATTTACAGCACTTAGAATAGATCCTGCTTATGGCCTCAAGATAATTGACGGGTTAAGTTTAGATATTCAAAAACCGGATTTTCATTGCGGAAATATCATAACACAGGTATATAGCAGACTTGTAGCATCTGAAATAAAGCTAAAGCTGATGGATTTATATAAAGACGACACTGAGATTTTTGTTATCAGGGCTGCTGGTGTGAAAGATCTAGAAAGAATAGAAAAACTTCCTTTGTATGAATTGGACAGAATTGATTGGATAGATTATTTGACCAGCGTATACATTCCCCCTGTAAAAGAAGATGCTAAGTTTAAAACAATGGATGAGCTTATCGCACTTATGGGCAAGCTTCGGGCAGAAGGCGGTTGTCCGTGGGATAGAGAGCAGACAAGAGAAAGTCTAAAGCCATATTTGCTGGAGGAGACCTATGAAGTCCTGGATGCCATTGAAAAGGATGATATAGATTTATTGGTTGAAGAATTGGGAGACTTACTGCTTCAAGTGGTTTTTCACGCTCAAATAGCCAAGGAAGATGGAGAGTTTGACATTAACGATATCATAACAGGCATTGTAAACAAGCTGGTACAGCGTCATCCTCATGTTTTTGGCGATGTAATAGCAACCTCGGAAAGTGGGGCTTTAAAGAGCTGGGAGGCCTCCAAACGCGAACTGAAGGGTATAACAACATATACCCAAACGTTGATAGATATACCTGAAATTTTGCCTAATCTTATGCGAAGCTATAAGGTACAGCAGAAAGCTGCCTTGGTCGGTTTTGATTGGGATGATGTAAAGTATGCATTTGCAAAGGTTGAAGAAGAATTAGAAGAAGTAAAAGAGGTATATAATACAGGAAATAAACAAATAATAGAAGAAGAAATTGGAGATTTGTTGTTTTCTGTGGTAAATGTAGCAAGGTTCTTAAAAGTACAACCAGAAATTGCACTTCGCGGGACAATAGATAAATTTATCAGCAGATTTCAATTTATCGAAGAAACGGCCTTGCAAAATGGTAAAAATATTGATAAAATGACCTTGCAGGAAATGGATAATCTTTGGGAATTAGCAAAAAAGATAAAAATGTTACAAAAATAAACAAATTTTGCATTTACAAAGAAGGATTTCTGGCATATATATAGAATATGCTAATAGGAATTCATCATAAAAAATGGAGGGAAAATAAAAATGAATAAAGCAGAACTTATTACAAGCATGGCTGAAAAGACAGAATTAACAAAGAAGGATACTGAAAAGGCTCTAAAGGCATTTATGGAAAGTGTACAAGAATCACTTGCTAAGGGTGACAAGGTTCAACTAGTTGGCTTTGGTACATTCGAAGTTAAGGCAAGAGCAGCAAGAGTAGGAAGAAACCCAAGAACAAGAGAAGAAATTCAAATTCCTGCTTCAAAGGCTCCAATATTCAAGGCTGGTAAAGACTTGAAGGATTTAGTAAACCAATAATAAATACATATTTAGAGCAAAATCAGGTGAATAACCTGATTTTTGCTTTATGTAGAGATAATTTTGTATAGATACTGCTCTGCCATTCTGAGTATAGGGAAGGATCATCATCAAAGCTTAGGATTCTTTATATTATTCAGACGACGAATGGTTGCAAACTCTGGTATAGTGATGTTATTCTTAGCATAAAGATAAACTAAGCACTACAGAGAAGTTAAAGAAAAAACACTGTATAGCTAAATTTACGTAAATACTTTTCAAGGTTACTACGGCCTAAAAAGCAAACGTAAATTAAACTCTACAGAGAGATTAATGAAAAAACACTGTATAGTTAAATTTACTTAAATGCTTTTCAACGGCACTTCGGCCTAAAAAGCAAACGTAAATTAAACTCTACAGAGTTTATAAAAGGAGTTGTTAAAATGAGACTGGATAAATTCTTGAAGATCTCACGTATTATTAAAAGGCGTACGGTTGCTAAGGACGCATGCGAAGGTGAGAAGGTATATGTTAACGGAAAATTGGCAAAACCAAGTACTGCAGTTAAAATAGGCGATACAATTGAGATTGTATTTGGTGAAAGATCTACAAAGGCTGAAGTGCTTTATATCACAGAAACAACAAAAAAAGAAATGGCAAAAGAAATGTATAGAATAATTGAATA
>JARBUB010000315.1 GCA_029239905.1 Clostridia bacterium | reverse complement strand
AACAGGCGGGCAGCAATGCTGGTTTTGTTGATATGGGAGATTATACAATTGTGTTTGATTCCCTGCTTGATATTGAGGCGGCAGCTGATCTTAAAAAGGTGGCGGAGGAATTGACTGGCAGACCCCTGAAATTTGTTGTAAATAGCCATTTTCATATGGATCATGTGCTTGGAAATTGTGTTTATGACTTCAATACCAATATCGTAAGCAGTGAAATTGTCAGGAATAAAGTATTGGAGGATGGCAAAAAGTCCTTTGATGAAATAAAAGGCTTGGGAAATAATACACTTATAGAGATCGAAGAGGGCATAAAAAATGCTGCCAATCAGGATGAGGCAGAACAACTGAAAAATGATTACAAGTATGTAGCCAATATCATACGGCATGATTCAGCCCTGAGAATGCCGGATGTGGTATTTCAAGGAGGGATGAGCTTCTATGGCAGACAAAGAAGTGCGAAGCTTGTTGCTTTTGAAAAGGCGCACTCGCCAGAGGATATTATGATGTATTTACCTGAGGAAAAGATATGTTTTACCGGGGATTTACTTTTTAATAAAATGCATCCATGGATCGGAACAGGAATTCCCGAAAACTATCTTAGAGCTTTGAAGGAATTATTGAATTTAGATGCAGAGATTTTTGTGCCCGGTCACGGTGAGATATCAAGCAAAGATGATATAAGACTGCAAATACAATATATCAATGAATTGCTTGCATTGGCAGATAAGGTTCAACAAGCTGGAGAACAGGAATATAAGTTTACTTTGGAAGATATATCTGAAGTCTTTAGGGGTTGGGACGGCTTATGTTTTAGCTGGAATATGGATTTTCTGATGAAAAGGCATAAAGTTTTATAGGACTTTTAGATAAAAGCAAAACTGTTTATGGCGGAGAGTATGACCTGGAGAGCTTATATATGGCACCTGCCATCATGAACAATATCAGCTGGCAGGACAAGGTGATGGAGGATGAGATATTTGGTCCTATATTACCAATACTTGATTTTGAAGATATTGAAGAGGTTATAAAAACAGTAAACGGCAGACATAAGCCTTTGGCATTGTATGTATTTGCGGAGGATAGAGCTATATGGCAAAGAGTAATAGAGAAAACAACCTTTGGGGGTGGCTGCGTAAATGACACAATCTCTCATCTGACATCACCCCATTTACCTTTTGGAGGGGTAGGGAGTTCCGGTATTGGCTCATATCACGGCAAGAAAAGCTTTGATACCTTTACCCATGAAAAAAGTGTTTTAATAAAACCGACCCATATTAGTTTGAAATTTCTCTATCCGCCTTATAGTCAGGACAAATTAAAGCTTCTTAAAAGATTCCTAAAATAATATTTTAAGCTGTATCTTGTTGGGTACAGCTATTGCTACGCATTGTCATGCATGGAAAGATATAGTAGAATGAGGAAATAAGATAATACAAAGCATGAATCAAGAAATATATTTAATAATATAACTAATAACTGCTAAATAATTGGAGGATAAAATGGATTTAAGAAATGTAACGATGAGAAAATTTAGAACTGAAGATGCGGTAGCTGTATCTAAAATCATCAGAAATAATTTTATGGATGTAAATAGCAAGGATTATTCAGAAGAGGTTGCTCAGCGCACAAATGACCAATTCACGCCTAAATTTGTGTTGTCTATGTCAAATAAGAGGAAAATGTATGTGGCTGTTGAAGATGGCACCATTGTCGGAACTGCTAGTATTGACTTTGATACCATATCTAACATTTTTGTTGATATAGAGTATCACAGCAAGGGAATTGATAAAATGCTAATAAGTCTATTGGAGGAAATTGCGGATAACAATGGCTTAAGGCTGGTAAAGCTGGTGGCTGCAGCATCTGTGCAAAAGCGCTACGAAAAGCTTGGATATGATACAGTTGAAGAAATCGAATCTGAAGTGTTCGGAAAAGAAATTCTAATGCAGAGATATTTGGCATAGCCGGTGTACATCTTATAATTTAAAAACATATGACATATCTCGGTTTAAATCTAATAAGTATACTATAAGACATATAAGGAGGTTGATCATATGTTTCTTATAAAGGCATTTGGTTATACAATTGCACTGGCAGCCTTATTTACAAGCTTAGCGATGATAGTAATGGGCGCAAAGTGGCAAAAAATAGAGCGTTCTGCCTACGCAGGGGAGAAAAGACCTTGGTGGTTCATACTATTGTCTGCTTTGGTATTACTATTTTATCTGTCAGCCTTAGTAAGCTTTATAGGTACAGATGTGAAGACCATCGCAGGCTGGTTCATGATGATAGTAATCCCGATCGGCTGGGGATTGAAGGCGGCATTGATAGTATTTAATCAAAAAGGAAGAAAAACCGTTTCAGCCATATCGGGAGATCAAGCGTGGATAAAGGTAGGCTTGGCAAGACTTCCAATAGTTTTTATATTTGCATTGCTTGCATATTTCGCTTAGCAAGAGATTCATTTGTATGTATTATAACGTATTCATTATTCTATCTGCTTCTTAGCTATAAATATTTAAGGGGGCTTCATGATGAGTAGTAAAGTTGACAGTGAAAGATTATATTTCTCAGAGAGACAAACTGTTAAGCTGGATAGGTTTGACTGCAAGGATTGGGTATTAGATATAGGCGGGGGCGGAGAAGGGGTTATAGGACAGCTGCTTGGCCAGCGGGTAATTGCAATCGATCCATTAAAAAGGGAGTTGGAAGAGGCACCTGAAACAAAAAGCTTGAAAATTGTTATGGATGCCAGAGAACTGAAGTTTTTGGATAATGTATTCAATACAGCTACCTCTTTTTTTACCATGATGTATATTAGCAGTGAGGACAAGGAAAAGGTGTTTCAAGAAATATACAGAGTTTTGAAACCGGGCGGAGAGCTTTATTTATGGGATGCAAAAATACCACCCTGTGAT
>JARBUB010000314.1 GCA_029239905.1 Clostridia bacterium | reverse complement strand
GTGCACATCCAAGCTTGTGTAAAACCTCTTCTCCGTGGTAAAAGCTGAACGTTTCGTAGGGTGTACGGTTGTTCAGCTTTTTTCTTTTGTAGGAATTGAAGTGATTCATCATAAGACTGATGTCTTCCTGTGTCAGGTTGTTGAAGTTAGTTCCTTTTGGAAGAACTCTTCGAATCAGTTCATGGTTGACTTCAATGGAGCCTTTCTGATAGGGCCGCCCTGCATCACAGTAAAATATCCTGGTTCTCAATCCGCCATATTTTTCAGACCCAGTTTCAATTGCTTTGGGATTTGAGAATTCGCTTCCGTTATCCGTCAGAATCACTGGAAACAGTTGCCTGAATGAACTTTTTCCCAAGACGGACTCTAGCTCGCTGAAGATGTCTATCACAGACTGCGAAGTATTCGCATCCCGAATGAAGGCAAGCATGAGACTAGTATCTACGAAATGGATGGTAAGAAGGCATTTTCCACCCTTGCTACCGATGACGGAATCCATCTGAACAACTGGTGTATCAGGGTTTTTATCAAGAAATGCATTGAAATCGTCATAGTTACGTCCTATGCGACACCCCTTATCAACCTTGAATTCGGGCTTCTTGTAGCGCTCACGGAACTTTACCTTGCGAGGAAGATCAATGTTCCTTACATCAAACAAGCAGGCATCGATATAGTTATAGATTGTTTTTTCACTGCACATCAGTTCATCTTCATGGGTAGCATAAATTTGATGAACAGACTGGCCCTTTTGAGCCAGAGGGGAAATGATTGCATTCAGTCTAGCAATCTCATTTTCCGATATACATAGGCCACTTCGGGATTCAGATATTATTTCATGAGCCTTAATATGTGCTCGCTCTGCATCATAGATGTTCTTGATTAATGTGCATTTACCTAGTGTATCACAGGCATTGCAGACATAAGGCACCCTGAACCTGGCAGTACAGATTTCCTCTAAAAATTCCGAGCATTTTGCATTACAAGAAGTGCAAAGTTTGCAATAGATGTCAGACTTTCTAGTACAGCTTTTACCGCAGACGTCCTTTTTTCTACAGGTGAATCGGCTTCTGCAAGCATTATAAGGGAAACCCGGGTAGCCGGTAGCAACCTCAGAACTGTATTTGCGCACTTCCCTTGAAATTTAAGTTTATTTAACTTGGTTTTAAAGTATATTTTTCTATCAAGATAAACATGGCTATAAATATTTCATAGATAAACAATGTATAAACTAAGCTCCAGCTGTCTTTAATAATCAAAATGTTCATTTTTGCAAATATAATCTGAACGATAAGAGAAGTAATAAATGGCAGCAGTGTCCAATACGTTTTTTTTAGTTTGCTTGTAACCAGCACTAAAAGAAACGCTTCAATCAAATGATAGAAAAAAATAATGATGATACTGGACAAATATAAGTTGCCAAACAAATCATTTACAAATCTTATCCGATAGTATTGTTTCCCTAAAAGCAAAAGCAATGGCGCAGGAACATGTATGATTAGCATTGCAACAAAGTAGAACGTTATTGATTTGGTTACTCCATATCGCTTATGAACCATTTTGGGGAACCAAAAATGAAAAATTGATAGAAAGATGACTACTGCAATAAAAGTCATATAGTATCTCCACCAATGTTGCTCATAGATTCTTAGATTCACAAACAAATACTCTATAAGTGTAAAAATTGCTGCGAAGGTGAGAATCCAACCATAACGCAGCGAATAAGTCACCATTACGATTGCTGCTGACGGGTAAAGTGTAGTATTAATTATCAGATGTCCCAGTAGATTTTGAGCCCATGGGTCTTCAAATACACCGGTTTTATATGCATAAGCATTAAATAAGCCAAGTACGATAAATTCACCGATCCATGTTAAGCTCGCTGTGAATAAATAAAAAATCAAAAGCGCAGAAACTTTGCAAACATTTCTTTTCGTATATATGGAGTAAGCAGCAATACCTACACCAATACTAGCTAAACAAATATACCAGTATAAATTTTCCATAATATACCTCAATAGTAGGTTATAATTTTATAATCATAACATTAATAAGTATTATTCTTCACTTTGGCATTATTAAATATTCGAGCATATACGATTTATGGTGCCAGACACAGCCCTTGTGAACTTATCAGTGCAATTTAACCTTCAAATATATTGATACTATAAAACTTCCATTTTATAATAGTAGATAATGCTATAGATCAAATTTACTAAACATAAATATCAAGGAGTGAATTTATTGAAACAGGAATTCAAGGCAATTATCAAACAGCATGAAAACTTAAATGCAGCTTATGTTGAACCGCCATTTGATGTCAAAGAGGTCTTCGGCTCGAAGCGTGTTAAAGTGAAAGCAACTTTTGATGGTATTGAATATCGCGGGTCCGTTGTGAATATGGGGGGCTGTTATATGCTCGGTCTTACACAGGAGATTCGAAGCAAGATCGGAAAGGGATTCGGTGACGAAGTATTAGTGTCATTGGAAAAAGACATGGAAGAGCGCACAGTGGAAGTCCCTGAAGATTTTGCAGCTGCAATGAATTGTAGTGAAACCGCTGTATCAACCTTCAAATCACTTTCCTATACTGCGCAGAAGGAATATGTCACTTGGATTACTTCAGCCAAGCGTGATGTGACCAGGTTGGAACGTATCTCAAAGGCAGTTACTTTATTGTCGGAAGGAAAGCGACTAAAGTAACACCAATAAAAACCTCGCGGATAATAATCTGCGAGGTTTTTTTGAGCTGCTATATTTCTACAACAATTTCTGATATCTTACTTTTCATTGTAAACGAGGACTTTTTCGCTATATAGAGCGATTCCTGCATTTGCATTTGGATGAATATGATCAATGAGGAAATCTGATGGTGCATATTTTAGCAGCACTTCGTCAATGGCAGGGTTAGGATTGATAAAGCTGTACCCCTTTT
>JARBUB010000059.1 GCA_029239905.1 Clostridia bacterium | reverse complement strand
GATAAATTCTTTACTTATGGTGTTTGTGGTCTTGAAGGCGCAAAGAAAATTGTAAATAATGACTTTACTCCTCTTATAGAGAGAGCATTGTCTCTACCAGTTGCAAACATTCAATCTGATGAAACTTTACTTACTGGTTTCCATCACAATACAGTACTTGGAATTGCACCAGAAATAATTGATGCTGTTAAATCAGGCAAGATTAAGAGATTCTTTGTAATTGCAGGTTGTGATGCTCCTACAAAGGGTAGAGATTACTACAGAGAGCTAGCACTTTCACTTCCACAGAATTGTGTACTATTAACAACTTCATGCGGAAAATTCAGATTCAATGATCACGATTTCGGCACAGTTCCTGGAACAGAAATACCAAGATACATTGACCTTGGTCAATGCAATAACTCTGGCTCAGCAGTTAAGATTGCTATTGCTCTAGCAGAAGCATTTGGCTGTGGCGTGAACGACTTGCCTTTAAGCATTGTGCTTTCATGGTTTGAGCAAAAGGCAGTAGCTGTTCTTCTTGGATTATTTAGTCTTGGAATCAAGGATATCTACGTTGGACCAACGGCTCCAAATTGGTTTACTTCAGATGTAGTAGGCGTTTTACAACAAAACTTCAATCTACAATTAATCGGAGATGCAAAAGAAGATCTAGCAAAAATGTTAGGATAACTTGAATAGTTTATAAATAAAAGCTGACTTTTGGTCAGCTTTTATTTCCGTGTTTTTTCTTTACTACCTTAAGTCTGAAAAACTCTTCTCGATCTTTTTCTTCCAATACCTCAGTAATAGATTTTACAATGCCCTTATATTTAGGTATTTGTATGTTTTGCAACGCATTAGCTCTTTTTTGAGTCCTCTTTACCTCCATAGCTAACTTGTATACTGAGTCTTCAATCTCAGATAGTTCGAATAATAACTCTTTAACCTGCTGAAATTCTTTGAAGGCAACATCAAGAGCTGTGTTTGTATGATAAAAGCTGTAGTAATGCTCCATCTGATGTTCCTTATGCTGTATTTCAGGTATTTCCACGCCCATGATGCTTTTCACTAATACATTAAAGTCTTCAACCTCTGGCACAGTTTGCGAAATCTGCTCTACATTGGTTATTCCCATGGTTATATTGGCTGTCTTCAATGCATTGTATGCCTCTTTAAATACTACGGTTACCTTATTTTGCACTTCTTCTGCCTTATCAATAAAACCCATCATAGACATAATGAGTACGTTTCTTTTTTTATCCAGCAGATCAAAGCCATTAATAGATAAATCCAAGGTTGCTTTGGCTGCTATAAGATTGGTTTTGGTATTTGCTACATTCTCATCCATAATTGCTTACCCCACATAATACTTTTCAATAAGCCCGGGATCGATGCGAGTAAGTTCACCCTTAGGAATAGCACCAAGTATTTCCCACATGATATTTAAGGTATCCTCAATGTTCCTGTTTGATTCAAAGCTTTGGTTTAATAGCTTGCTTTCAAATTGTTTACCAAACTCCAAATACTTCTTATCCAAATCCGATATGTCCTCTTCACCGATAACCTGTGCCAAGGCTCTAATTTCCTGCACATGTGTGTATGCAGAAAAAACCTGATTGGCAATGTCTGGGTGATCCTCCCGGGTATATCCCTCACCTATTCCATCCTTCATAAGTCTCGAAAGAGATGGGAGTATATTTACAGGCGGATATATATTCTTTTGAAAGAGATCTCTTGATAGTATGACTTGACCCTCTGTTATAAAACCAGTTAAATCTGGTACCGGGTGTGTAATATCGTCGTTGGGCATAGTAAGTATCGGTATTTGTGTGATACTTCCCTTTGAGTTTTTTATAATTCCTGCTCTTTCATAAAGGCTGGCCAAATCTGAATATAGATACCCAGGATAGCCTTTTCTGGATGGTACTTCTTCCCGAGCGGAAGAAATCTCCCTTAATGCCTCAGCGTAGCTGGTCATATTGGTCATTATTACCAATATGTGCATATCATGCTCAAAGGCTAAATATTCTGCTGCTGTCAAAGCACATCTTGGTGTCGTGATTCGCTCTACGATTGGGTCATCTGCAAGATTGATATACATTACTACTTTATTCAGCACACCGGATAGCTCAAACTGTCTCTTAAAATATTCCGCTTCATCATGCTTGATACCCATTGCAGCAAACACTATAGCAAAGTTAGCAGCTGCGTCCCCGGAAATTTTTGCTTGCTTAACAATTTGTGCGGCAACTTCATTGTGAGGAAGTCCATCACCTGAGAATATTGGCAGCTTCTGCCCTCTTATTAAAGTAGTCAGTCCATCAATTGAGGATATCCCTGTCTGAATATAGTCTCTAGGATATTTTCTTCCAACTGGATTGATAGGACGACCTCCGATGTCATATTTATTTTCAGCATAGAAGCCTGCCCCATCTACGGGTTCTCCCATACCATTGAAAACTCTTCCCAGCACTTCCATAGAAAGTGGTATCCTCATTGGTCCGCCTGAAAAAGCTACACTGGAATTGCCTAAAGATATTCCTGATGTGCCCTGAAATACCTGAATAACTACCTTATCTTTGTTTATCTGTACTACTCTTCCTTTTTTGTGTTCCTTACCCGCTACTTCAATGTCTACCATTTCATCATAGGAGGCATCCTTTACGCCACTTAAAACGATAAGAGGCCCATCAATTCTATCTAATTTTAGATATTTCAGTTTCATTTTGGGCACCTCCCTTTCTATACATTTTTCCAAGGGATATATAATATTCATAAATTTCTTTAATTAATTCATCCAATAGCTCCAAGTTCTCCTCAGAAACCGTATATTTCATGGTAATAACTTTATAGAATATATCTTCATTTTTTACTTTTGATATTGGAGCTCCTGCCCTAATGCACTCATTTGCAGCTTCATAGAGACTATCAATAACAGTAAGCATCTTATATTGCTTATTCAGCGAAACATTCGCATCATCTTTATGATATGCATTTTGCTGTAAATAGCCTACCTTGATTACCTTTGAGATCTCAAGTATCAACCTTTGATCATCAGGCAGTATATCCTCTCCAACCAGCTTGACTATTTCTAATAGCTTTCGTTCCTCTTGAAGTATTCTTAGTATTTTAGCTCGAAGCTCCATCATATTCTCTGAAATATTCTCGTCATACCATTCCTTCAAAACAGTTACATAACCACTGTAGGAGTTATGCCAATTGATTGCAGGGTAGTGCCTTGAATATGCCAGAGATTTATCTAAAGCCAAAAAAGTGCTTACAACACGTTTTGTATTTTGGGTTACTGGTTCAGAAAAGTCTCCTCCCGCAGGAGATACAGCGCCTATGATGGTTATTGAACCTTCCGTTCCAGATAACGTCTCAACATAAGCAGCCCTTTCATAAAATTGAGCCAATCTTGATGGCAAATAAGCTGGATAACCTTCTTCTGCAGGCATTTCCTCCAATCTGCCAGAAAGCTCTCTTAGAGCTTCTGCCCATCTTGAGGTAGAATCCGCCATAATGGCAATATGATAACCCATATCCCGATAGTACTCAGCTATTGTAATACCTGTATAAATAGATGCCTCACGCGCCGCAACAGGCATATTAGAAGTATTCGCTAGAAGTACCGTTCTTTGCATTAAAGACTTTTGACTTTTGGGGTCAATGATTTTAGGGAAGTCCTCCAGTACCTCTGTCATTTCATTCCCTCGCTCACCACAACCAATATATACTATGATGTCAGCATCACTCCATTTAGCAAGCTGATGCTGCGTTATAGTTTTACCTGTACCGAAGCCTCCTGGTATAGCAGCTGTTCCTCCCTTTGCTAAGGGAAAAAAGGTATCTATTACTCGTTGACCTGTAATCAAAGGTTTCTCTATGGCTCTCTTTTGTTTAACCGGTCTGGGTGTTCTAATTGGCCATTCCTGATAAAGACTAAGTTCTACTTCCTCTTCCTCTTTATCAAGAATTTTAACTACGGTATGTTCAATATTGTATTTTCCATCTTTCTCGACAAAAGTTACCTTGCCTGACATCTTTGGAGGTACCATCAGTTTATGAAGTATCAAAGAAGTTTCTTGAACTGTAGCATACACACTGCCTTCTTCTATATAATCCCCCACGTTTACTGTTAAATGGATATCCCAAAGCTTGTTCAAGTCTATTGATATAAGACCTATACCTTCTGGAATAAAGGCAGAGCCCGTTTCATAAATATGCTCTAGCGGCCTTTCGATTCCATCAAATATATTGCTAAGTATTCCCGGACCAAGCTTTACAGAAAGAGGTTTTCCAGTTGATACAACTTCATCTCCCCATTTAAGGCCAGATGTTTCCTCGTAAATTTGCAAGGTAGCTTTATCGCTTTCTATGGATACAACTTCTCCAATCAGCTTTTTATTCCCAACTAGTACCATTTCTCTCATCTTTAAAGCTTCAGCATTTTCAGCTTTAACTACCGGTCCATTTATAAATACCAGTTTGCCACTAGAATTACCATTATTCATTAGCTGCTCACCTCATCAAACTTGTGGGTTATAGCTGCTCCGACCGTTTCTTTATATTCATCAATCAAAGCTTTCAATGTTAAATCTAATTGCATAAGATTCACCATATCCTCTGCTATAATTCCTCCAATTATATTATAGGTAGTCTTTTTGACATCATATTTAAATTTGTTATCAGTATGAATCAATTTTTGTTCTAATATTTGTCCTACAAATTGAATATCCTTTTCCATGACATAAAATGTTATTTGTCTTGATTTATCCAATGCTGCAATAATTGATTCAATACTTTTTTGCATGTATTCTTTGTAATCTTGAGTATTGGTAAAATCTTTCGCTAGACCTTGCATTCTTTCCATCACATTCTGTATCGCCTGCTGCTTTTTATTCAGCAATATATGCTGCTGCTGATTATTTGCTTTTGCTATCAATTTTACCCGTTCTCTTTCAGCCTTTGCTATTGCAGCTTCCATTAATTCCACTTTTCTCTTCTCAATTTCTTTGGAGAGCTCCTCAAGTTCCTTTTTATATGCCTCACCTAGACGCTCCCTTTCTTGTGAGGACTGTTCTTCAATTCTTCCGAAAATTACTTTGCTAAATAGTTCGACTTTATCTTCAATTGTAACTGACATTTTAACACCTCATATCTTCAAACCAATAGATTCTTTTATGTAGCTTGTTATATAATCTGGCCTTCGTCGTTCTCCATGTCTATCAGGTATAACAGTTATGATAGGCTTTGTATCATCTAATCTTATTTCCTTTACTTCCTCTTGAAGCATTTCTGCCAATAATTCTGTCATTATTATAATTCCAATCTCTTTATCTTCCAGAGCTTTCTCTAAAGCTTCAACAACTTCTGCTTTTTCATGAGCAATTATTCCTTTTATCCCTGCCAATCTAAGGCCGGTAATTGTATCGACATTATCACTTATCGCAAAATATTTCATTTTATTTTCCTACAATCTTCCTAAAATAATGATAGATATGATCAAACCATATATAGCGATACCTTCAGCTAATCCAACAAATATAAGTGTTTTACCAAGTATCTTTGGATTTTCTGATACAGCGCCTAAGGCTGATGATCCAACAGATCCAACGGCATACCCTGCTCCGATTGTTGCCAGTCCAGTAGAAAGGCCTGCGGCAAGAAAGCCTAATCCAGCCCCATCGCTATCAGCTGCCCATGCACTAACTATATCTGGTATTAATACTAATAAAAATACCAATATAAATGCAGCATATACTGCAGTACTAGCTTTTAGTGCCTTGATAACTTTGCTATATTTATAAGTTTTATCAGAGAAATACAACGTGAACCCTGCACCTACTGTTATAAAAACGATTGAAATTGCGATACCTAAAATAATAAACATATGTTTACCTCCTCAAAATCTAATTTATCTATCCTCAGATGAGTTTATTTGTGCTGGTTTGTAGGGGATACCATAACCAGAATAAAATTTACTAAATAGTTCATAGTATTCTAGCCTTAAGCTTTGGATAAAAACGATTAACCCCTCCAAGCCGATTATTATTATATTTCCAACTACCAATACTGCTATCCCGGCTGCCTTAGAACTCATCATATTAGCCATTGTAGCAAAGGCAATATATAAGCCTACATGATTAAGAGCAAAGGCCCCTACCCGGATAAAGGATATAATGTTTGATAGTACTGACAGTATTGTTTCAATTACTCCAAAGCCAGCTTCGATATAGTAATCGGCAGGACTGTCCTCATAAAGGTCCTTGTTTCCTTTAATAATATGGGACAATGGCTGCTTGAACACCATTAGGAGCAGCAGCACCGCAAGTACTGCAACATAAATCCATATCGGTACTCCTAACGTATTCATTACTACTTCTAAGATCAGCAATATAAGCACCCAGAAAAACATGTAGCCTACCACACCTTCTCTACCAAAGATGCCCTCTTCCATATCCTTTCTTTTGTATAAATTAATCAAGCTGTAGATATAACTTATACTTATAAGGACAATCCCCAGTGCTATTGCGCTAATTAGCATTACATTAATGTTTTCCATAGGCTTTATAAGCAGGTGAGGAATTACTTCTTCATTCCCAAAAACACTGCCATAAAGCAAGCCAAAAAACATTGAGCTTAAACCTAGCCTCGACAATATTCCTCCAAACGAAATGTTTTTCATTAAATATTTTAATATCAAGCCAGCCGCGAATATTACAAAGCCTTGCCCCAAATCTCCAAACATTGCTCCGAATAAAATCATATACGATAATCCAAAGAATGGAGTTGGATCCTTCTCATTGTATGCTGGAGTGCCATACATCTCGACTAGTGATTCGAAGGGCTTGAATATTATATTGTTTTTCAGTTTTGTCGGAGGCGAATGCCCATACTTTCTATCCTCTAAATCTATTGTCACTAAAACAACCTTATCCTGAAAAACACTATTAAACTGATAATGGAATTTATCTATATCTCGAACTGGCACAAATCCAAACATAAAAAATAGATTTTTGCCTTGTGCGATTTCTGACTTTACATCCTCGACCTTTTTCTCTAAATTCAACATAGTGTAGCATTCTGCCAGCACAGTTCCATATTTTTCTTTGCTTAATTGTACTGCTGACTTAAGTTCATCAATCTCACTTCTCATTTCATTTATTTCTTGCTGTAGTACTTTGATTATACTCGTTGTACTTCCTGTATATCCTATAGGAACATCAAGCTTTAAAATATTCAATGATGTAAAAATTCTTTCCGCATCCTCTTCTAATTGCTTTGGAGTTAGAGCTGCAATTATATCATTGTCATCAAACACCCCTAGATGTATTACAAAAGAAGGTATATTTTCATAATTCAGCTTTAATTTCTTATACTTTTCTCTTGATAATGACATCAAACTGAAATCAAAGTATTTCAGATTTAATAAGAGACCAACATCCAAATCCTCTATTTTTGCATAACGAAAATTTTGTATGTAGGTTTGCTTCAATTCTATTTGATTATTGAGTGACTCAATTTTCTCCAAGGTGTCTTTAGCCGCAACATAGCTACTTTTTAGATTCTCCATTAAATCGTGATAATTAAAGGAGACATCTATATGCCTTCGCATAACTGCCGGCTTTATATTCAATACATCGTGAAAGGCTTTTATAATCTTTTCATCTTCAGAAAAATCCACCTTTGTACTATAAGGCTTTATATCTGCTAGTTCCTTCATCGTATCAATGTTTTCCTCTGAAGCCTTTAATTCTAGGCAGTTATTGCTTAGCTCAGATACAGCATTAAGCATATGCATGTTACCATTCATAATAACCAATCTCGCCACTTTGTCCAGATCGCTGTTGCTGCCAACGATGCCTATGATCTTCATTTTTTCAACAGGCATATTTTCACTCTCCTCCGTTCAAAGCCTTTATTAGATATTTTTCCGCCTCTGCTTCAGGCATTCTATATCTAATCATCTCAATAATTGAGATAATGTCTCTCACTTCAATATCCATAAAAACGATGTATGCAAATGTAGTAATTATAGTCATTGGATTATCTCTCTCAACTGCTTTCAATTCAAAATACATATGTCTTTCAAGTCGTCTTTCCATAAATATATCCGTAGTCTGATCATTTTTAAAAAGAAAGCTATACCTTGTCTGCGATGCTAATTCATAGAACTCTTCCAGGCCTTTTGAATAACATAGTTGCTTAATAAAATTTCTATTTAATCTATATCCTAGGTGAATTGTATAATTCAAAAGCTCCTCAGGGCTAAGATTGAAGAATTTTATTCCTCTGTATATCCATTGAAGATTAAGCAGATCAGCCATTATTCCTTGACCCTTCTCCAAAACTTCTATATCATGTTTATCTAGCTTCTCCCACTCTTTTTGTAAAATTTCATAATATGATGCATCCAGTACCATTTCAAAGCGGAATAAGTTTTCCTTAATATTATTGTCTAACAAAGGCTGCAGGTATTTATAAAAAGCTGTACCTTCAAAAGCTTCTATTATATCTCTTATGTATTTAGCATTATAAATGCGTTCTTCATCTACCTTGCTGTATTTACCAATAAATACACTATTACGAAAAGGCTTCGTATCCATACCATTGAAAACTGCCCTTGCTACTGCCTTTAATTCGATAATCTCGTATTTAGCATACAACGTATTAATAAAACGCTTATAGTCACCATTAAAATAATGTATGATTTTATCTATGTTAATAAGCATTTTCTGTTTTGTAAGGCTCTCTAAAGTTGATCTGCGCAATTGGTTAACGTCAATATTCTCCAATACTTCATTATACGCAGTTTCACTTTTTAAATATCTGGCTGCATCAGCTATACTTTTTTGTTCTAACAGATTTCTATAATCCTTTGCAAGTAAAAATTCGCCCTCGAGTGTTTTAATTTTTGTATTTACTGCCGCAAATCTGCTAATATTGCCCATCTGCATTACCTCTCAAAACAACTTACCTTAAGTCGTTTAATATTTTATTCCACCAGTCCTGTGCTATTGTATCTAAATCTTTGTAAGCAGCTTTCTCTGCTGCTTCAAGCTTTTTCATTAGCTCTGTTTCTATTTTTTCTGCCTCACTTTTCGCTTCAATTACCATCTTATCATATACTTTCTTTGCATCGTCCTTAGCTGCCTGCAGCAATAGGTCAGTTTTGGCCTTCTCATCTCTATAAAATTGCTCTAATTCTACGAGCTCACTCGTTCTTTTGTTTTCAAGCTCAATCGCTTTTTTATCCACATCAATTAGTCTTCTAACCTGTAAGCTTATATTGGTATCCAAGATATCACCTTCTATCCATTATTTAGGCCTATTCCTAATATTATATCACAACCATCTTATTTTTCCATTTATTTCGATTATGTACGTTGTTAATTAAAAGCAACTTTCCCTAGGAATTGCTATCATGAAGTCCTCAACATAAAGATATACATATGAGATTATAATTAATATATGCAATTTAATATATAATAAATATTCAAATATATTTCGACATAATTGCCTCAGATATTCACATATTGTTCTATAACTTATCTGATTTTTACAAGAATTTTCACAATTTATATATAATTGTAAATAATTATGGTATAATCGGTAATGTCAGCATAAATTTTATTTGGGGTGATTTGTTTGAAGCTTTTCAGAAATTTCTATCTTGAGCTTACTGTAAATGAGGACAACCTCTATATTCAAGTACTTAATCTTGGCTATGATATTCGAGAATTTAATAATATAATTGCTGCTTTCCCTATCGTTCACTTAACGAACTTCATTAATTTAAGAAAAGCATTGCTGGAAGCAAACAGCGAGCTTGTGCATATAGGCTTTATAAAGTCTAGAGTGGATGTGTTAATTTCCAAGGATGAGATGCAAGCTTCAATTTTTATTAATGTTACCAAAGAAGAGCTGAAAGAAAACAAAGATACCCTCGTTGAAGAAATTGCAAAAGCCCTCGAAACACATGGTGTTGTTGAAGGCATTGAGAATATTTATGAAAAGCCCTTGGCGGCGCAATGTGAGATTGTAATAGCAAGAGGTATCGCCCCAGTTTATGGAGATGACGCGAAGATTATAAACTATGAAATTTCAGATAAAAAACCTATTGTAAAAGAAGATGGCTCCGTAAACCATTATGAGCTCAATTTAATAGATAATGCCAAAGCAGGTGACTGGCTTGGCGAGCGCATTCCCCCAAAGGAAGGAAAACCAGGTATGACTGTAACAGGCAAGCTTGTACCGGGCAAGAGGGGCAAGGATTTTAATCTCAAGTATGACAAAAATACAGTAGGCGTATATGAGGAAGATGGCAAAACAGTCCTCCGTGCCTTAGTCGATGGTGCAATTAAATATGATGGCAACAAAATAAAGATAGATAATCACCTTATCATCCCAAGTGATGTTGGTTATGAGACAGGTAATATAAATTTTGATGGATATGTAACAATAGAAGGAATTGTCAAGGATGGTTTTTCAGTCACTGCAAAATATGATATTTCAATTAACGGCAATATGGGCATTTGTGCAGTCGGCAAGATACATTCTAAGGAAGGCAGTATATTTATTAAAGGTGGCATATTCGGTAGAAATATAGCCAAAATCGAAGCAAAAAAAAATGTATACGTAAAATATTGCAATGAGTGCATCATTACTGCCGGAGAAGATATTAATGTAGGTTTTTATGCCTTGGATTGCAACTTAAATGCGCAAAAGGTTCTTCTTGACCCCAAGTTCGGTAAAATTATTGGTGGTACTATCACAGCACGAGTAAAGGTTGTTTCAGGAGTGATAGGAAATAAATCCGAAAAGAAAACAGTGATTAATGTTCAAGGCTTTGACCGTAATGCAATTCGCAAAGAATTTGAAACTCTGTTAGAAAGGTATAAAGAGCTGTTAGAAGAAGCTAACGCTGTAAAGAGGCAAATAGAGGTTTTTGAGTATAACCTGTCAGGTGCAGAATACGCCAATATGGAAGAGTACAACAAATACGTAGCTAAATACGAAGAAATTATATATGAAATCAAGTTGTTAGATGCTGCAAGAAAGAACCTTCAGATTACACTTCAGACTAAAGGCGAGGGTGAAATAGGAATTTTTGAAGCAGCTTACCCCGAAACATTCTTAGAAATAAAAAAAATGCAGAAAAAGATAAATTCCGTGATCAGTGGCAGCTTTTATGCTGAAAATAGGGAATTGCATCATAAATAAACTGAGGTGAGCTTATGACTATACAAGGAAACGCAGATAAATTACGTGGACAAGATGCTCTATTGCAGGCTATAGATTTCTTTACTCAAAAATTCAGTATTAGTCAGTTATCGAATTATGCCTTTGAGTTCACTAACCAAATCCTCTCTCTAAATTCTTCTGCAATGTTTATTAATACAGAAAATAGCTTTCAGCTTGTGAAAAATAATAACTATGATATAGAACATTATATTATTGAAGATAATTCCAAACTTCAACGTATTGCTACCTTCTACGGTAATGTTATGACCAGCGGCTTTGAGAATTACTTTGAGGAGAAAGACCTAGAAGCATTCTCTCCTCAGCTAATTATACCGCTCATCATTAAAGATCTTCTATATGGCTTTATTATCTCAAGGGGTAATACCGATGAAGTTATTAGCCAAGACGATTTAATTATGGCAAAAGCACTTATGCAGCTCATAAATAATTCCTTGGAATCCAGTAAAAACCTAATGGATTTACAGCACACCAATCATCAGTTAGATCAAAAAATCTTTAATCTTTTCTCCATAAATCATAGTTCAAGAATACTCTTATCGGAGCTAGACCTCAATAAGCTGTATTCTTTGGCCACTGACATATTCAGTGAGCTTACAAGCAGCCGTATTACTTCCTTTGGCTTGTATGATGAAATAAAAGATAAAATTGTATTAAGAGGTTATAAGGATGTCTTTTCAGCAACGAAGCACCAAATGGATTTTACTCTAGCAAACAGCACCTACGAAGGCTACAAGGTAGTTTTCCATTTTCAAAAGGATAAGGAGCTGCTGCAAGGTATATTTAAAAACTATGAAGATTTCAAGTATATGGATTCTGAATATATTATTTTGATTGTAAGAGAAAAGGTATTAGGATTTGTTACAATAAGTAAACCCGTAAATGACAGAGCATATGATCAGTCACTTTTTGATTTAGTAGAAAGCTTAGCTGCGTCAACATATATATCATTTAAGAATGCTATTTATTTCAGTGAAATTAATAGGCAACGAAAGACAATACAGCAGAAGCTGCATACACTCACCAATTTGAATGCACTTATTAAAAATATCAATAGCTGCGCTACAGTTGAAGAACTTTGTAATTTATCAATAAAAACGCTACACTACAGCTTCGGCATCAAAAAGGCCTTTATTGTACTTAAGGAAGATAATGATTTTGTAATAAAAGAGCATGTAGGTTTTGAATTGAATCACAATAACTTGGAGACTAATAGATTATGGGTAAATACATATCAGGATTCAGTAGTCAGCTACTTATCTTATGATGCTTTGGAATATCTGCCCAAATATCTGTTAAATGATATAGGCTCTACGAATTGTCTAGTTATCAATCCTATAAGCAGCTCCAACGCAGATATAGATCAAGACCAAGGACCCCTCGGCTATATCGTTGTATTGGAAACAACCCAAAATCTTAAGGAAGAAGAGGTCCTGCTTATTCAAACTCTAGCCAATAGTATTTCTCCTATTGTGAATCATTTACAAGAGTTAACTCAAATTAAGAAAAAGTATGTTCTTGATCAAAAGGAAGCCTTTATCAATTGTTTAAACAATAAGTTTATTACCAGAGAAAAATACTCAATTGATTT
>JARBUB010000058.1 GCA_029239905.1 Clostridia bacterium | reverse complement strand
GCTTTTAACGACAGCATGTTTAAGCTTCAGGAAATGAAAGCCGAAAATATATTTCTTCCATACAGCTTTGACGCTGAATTTCTTAAATGCATTCATTTTGAATATGATTATTTACCAACCGAAGAAATTAACAGTCTTAAAATGGACTATTACAGACATATATCCCGCATTAATGTAGATTTGAAAAGTCAGTTTTTAAATGAAAGCTTTATTATCACAAAGTATAATTGTACTGATATCTCATTGCTTTTAGAAAATATATTGCAAAAAACGAAAGAAGCCTTTCAGGTTGCTGAAAGTTATATAGAATTGTTATATTCAGATAAGCAGCCTTGCATATTTGAGGAGTTCTTCAAAGCTGGAGCTCAGATGAACAACAGTCTATATGCCCCAACAGATATACTGGAAGTGCAGCAATATATGGTAGATGAGCTTAGTAATGTGGTGAAAGTCTTCGAAAGCGATTATAACTACTTGGTAAACATTGATATTCATGCAGCTCAAGAAAAGGTAAATCACTTAGCAAATGTTTTAAGAGATAAGATTCCAAATACTTCAACTCATTCCGAACTTTATATTCCTAGGGAGGGCATCCCCGAGGAACTTAATAACAGTGCAGAAAAGATTCTTGATTATGCCAATATATCTAAAGAAAGCTATGATTTGTTTATGAATTCTCTATATGCCTTCCGCGGACTGAAGGATAAGCTTTCTGATGATGATCAAGTTAGGAAACTCAGAAAAGATATAACCCCAATATTTTTTGAAATATATGTAGCCGTATTAAAAAGAGTTACCAACGAAAATAATCAAGATAAGCTTTTCCATATGTTTCTAACATACTCATATATGGACGAAAAGCTTCTCAGCCCTAAAAACTTATGGACGCTTTACGAGTTTAACCAAAATACCTACGATGAAGAAGATTCATTATTCAGTATGAATACCTGGCTTCAATCTATTTATAAAATGAAAAAAGACCCTTCAGTTAATAGTTTTTCTATGGACTATTTCGATGCGTTCAGGGAAATGAGAAAGCAAGGGACTATGAAAGAGCATGACAAAGGAGCCTACGACAATAATAAGGACGGCCGCCTAAGCTTTGAAATAGACAATATGTTTAAGACAAATCATAAGACATCCAATAGGCATATAAGCACATATTTCCCAATACTATATGATGAAATCATCACAAAGGATCTTGATAAGGCACTAGTAACCCCTCAAAAAGTAAGAGATGCAATACAAAAAGTTCTTGAAGTTGATATTTCAGCTTTTCACAGACAGATTTCTTACTTTAATATGAAAAAGGGAATAGAAAAAGAATTAATCATGCAATCAGTATATCCCGATATCATTTTCATGCCGGTTTTCGGAGACAATGCAATTATGTGGCAGGAGATAAGCGGCAGAGTTCGAAACACTCCCGGTCGCTTTATACTACCGATTTTCACTGATGGAAATATTGATGATATGATTCAAAGATTGATAGGTAGTTTTCGCTGGGAGTTGTGTAAAACAATGCTGGGTTTGTCTTGGAACGATATAAGTATAAAATCTCTTACATCAGAATATATGGATTACCTGCAGTTTTATAAGAAAAATAAGGATATTTCAGAAGAAGGCAAAGAAAAAATAAAAACACAGATTAAGAAGCATAGAAATATTTCTAAAGAGGTTTTTATTTCCGATTATATTATATGGCTAAATTATGAATCGAAGGGAACCATGCGGCTTAACAAGTTTACCAGAGATACTTTGTATAAATATTGTCCTTTCTCCAAGGAGATAAGACAAAAGCTGCACTCACACCCTAGTTTTACCTTGTTAGAAAATCATTTTGAGAATTCCAGGTTAAAACAGGTCAAGAATCTTGAAAGCCGTTATGCAAAATATGTTCGCGATGGTATCGCACTTGATAAAGAAATGATTGAAACACTGGAGTACTATAAAAACTTATAATTATAAAATAGGCAGGGCGGTAATTTACCGCCCTGCCTATTTTATAGAACTATTTTTAATTTTTCCCCATATTATATATTTTCAAATTCTCTATATCAAAATCAGAATTATATCTTTTGGTTACTTCAATTAACGTTTTTATTGTATCCAGCACCGTTATAACACCTATATTTTTTTCAATAGCTGCTCTTCTGATCATAAAGCCTTCTCTCTCCGCATCTTTTCCTTTCGTCGGAGTATTAATGACCAAGTCAACTTCCATTTTCTTTATCAAATTTAGTATATTCGGTTCTTCTTCGCTTAGCTTTCTTACACTTTCAACCTTCAATCCTGCCTGCTTCAAAAATTTAGCCGTTCCGCTTGTACACATTAAGCTGTAGCCTAGTACTTCAAGATCCTTTGCAATACCTAGGAACTCTTCCTTATCATTATCATTTATGGTAGCAAGTATAACACCTTTTCTCTTCTTAAGCAGCATACCAGCACCTAAGAAGCCTTTGTAAAGCGCTTCATTTATATCAGCCCCAACCCCTAGGACCTCTCCGGTAGATCTCATCTCCGGCCCCAGACAAACTTCAACACCAGGGAGCTTTTGTGTAGAAAATACCGGCACCTTTACTGCCACAAGCTCTGGTTCTTTGTATACATTGATGCCATAACCTAGGTTTACAAGCTTTTCTCCCAGCATCACCCTTGTTGCAATATCTACTATTGGTACGCCGCTTACCTTGCTTATATATGGAACGGTTCTACTTGCTCTTGGGTTTACTTCTATAACATAGAGTTTTTCACAATACTCAATGAACTGTATATTTATCATACCTTGTATACCTATTCCCAGAGCTAACTTTCTTGTATACTCTAATACCTTTTCCTTTATCTCGGCTGAAACATTTTGAGTTGGATACATTGTTATACTATCCCCGGAGTGCACTCCCGCTCTTTCTAAATGCTCCATAATACCCGGTATCAAAATTTCTTCTCCATCACATATAGCATCCACTTCAATCTCTCTTCCCATGAGGTACTTATCAATTAAAACTGGATTTTTACTGTCTTTCTCAAATGCATTTTTGAGATAATATGTTAGTTCATCCGCTGTATAAGTTATCTCCATGCCCTGACCCCCAAGCACATAAGATGGTCTTACAAGGATTGGATAACCTAATATCTCCGCTTCTTTCAATCCACTATCAACGTTCCAAACAGCTATTCCCTTCGGTCTTTCTATATTTAACTCCTCAAGCAGGGCTTCAAATTTTTCCCTATTTTCCGCAGTATCAATTTGTTCTGAATTTGTACCTAATATGGCTACATTCTTGCCTTCTAAGAATTTAGCCAGCTTTATTGCTGTTTGGCCACCAAACTGAAGAATTATACCTTCCGGTTTTTCTTTATCTATGATATTAAGCACATCCTCTTCTGTAAGAGGTTCAAAATACAGTTTATCTGATATATCAAAGTCCGTGCTTACAGTTTCAGGATTATTGTTTATAATTATGGTTTCAATATTCATTCTCTTAAGCGCCTTGACCGCATGAACTGAGGCATAATCAAATTCAATTCCCTGCCCGATTCTAATTGGGCCGGAGCCTATCACTATAACTTTACTTCTATTACTGACTGTTACCTCATCATATGCATTATACGTGGAATAATAATATGGTGTTAGGGCCTCAAACTCTCCAGCACAAGTATCTACCATGTTATATACAGGCTTGATGCCTAGCTTCATTCTAAGCGTATATATGATCTCGGGGCTCGTACCAATCAAATCTGCTATCCCCTTATCTGCGAATCCCATCTTCTTTAAATCCAACAACAAATCTCTCGTTAGCATGTCTAGGGTATAGGATTTCAGCATTTCTTCCCGCTCTACAATATTCTTTATCTTTTTTACAAAGAATCTATCGATTCCAGTAGCCTTTGTAATCATTTCACTTCTATAATCTCTTCTTATCATTTCCGCTAAAGCAAATATCCGTTCATCATCAGGAGCTTTAACCTTTTCTTTAAGCTCCTCAAGGCTTAACTTCATCATATCTTTGTGCACCAAGGTATATCTGCCGATATCCAAAGATCTGATTCCTTTTAAGAATGCTGCTTCAAAGTTACTGCCTATTGCCATAACTTCGCCTGTGGCCATCATCTTTGTTCCTAATTGTCTATCTGCACTATGAAACTTGTCAAAGGGCCACTTTGGTATTTTTACTACTACATAGTCCAATGAGGGTTCAAAGCATGCAAATGTTTTCTTTGTCACTTCATTTTTTATCTCATCAAGATCATATCCCAAGGCAATCTTTGCTGCCACCTTTGCTATAGGATAGCCGGTTGCTTTTGATGCCAGAGCAGAAGAACGACTAACTCTTGGGTTGATCTCAATTACTGCATATTCGTAGCTATGAGGATGTAATGCAAATTGTACATTGCAGCCTCCTTTTATTCCAACGGCATTGATGATTTCAATAGAGGCTGTTCTTAGCATTTGATACTCTTTATCTGAAAGGGTCTGACTTGGAGCGACCACTATGCTATCTCCTGTATGAATTCCAACGGGGTCTATGTTTTCCATATTACATACGCATATGCAGTTGCCCTGTTTGTCACGCATAACCTCATATTCTACTTCTTTCCAACCCTTTACACTTCTTTCGATAAGAACCTGACCTATTGCACTCATATGAAGTCCTTGCTCAAGAATAAGCTCTAGTTCCTCTTCATTATTGGCTATGCCTCCTCCTGTGCCCGCCAATGTGTATGCAGGTCTTACAATGACTGGATAACCTAGCTTATTGCTGTATGCTTTGCCTGATTCCATATCCACTATAACTTCACTTTCAATACAAGGCTGATTGATTTTCTTCATTACATCTCTAAAGAGTTCTCTATCTTCACCCTTCTTGATAGATTCAATGGGAGTCCCGATAACTTGTACATTATATTTCTCCAATATACCCATTTCATATAGCTCTACAGATAAGTTAAGTCCTGTTTGACCACCGACTCCAGCCAGCAAGCTATCTGGTCTTTCTTTTGCTATTACTTTTTCTATAAACGCAATGGTCAAGGGCTCAATATATATTTTATGCACTACTTCTTTGTCTGTCATAATTGTTGCGGGGTTGCTGTTTATTAAAACTACTTCTATGCCTTCTTCCTTCAGAGCCTCACAAGCTTGTGTCCCTGAATAGTCGAATTCGGCAGCTTGTCCTATAACAATTGGTCCTGAGCCTATAACCAAAACCTTCTTTATATCTTTATTTAACGGCATACAAATCCCTCCAATTCAAAGTTTATATTTGTACTTCTAAAAACTTATCAAATATGTTATTTGCGTCTCCCGGTCCCGGTGATGCTTCAGGGTGGAACTGTACGCTGTATATCGGAAGAGTCTTATGTCTCATTCCTTCAACCGTTCCGTCATTTAGGCTGATATGTGTAGCTATTGTATCAATGGGAAGCTCTTCAACATAATATCCATGATTTTGAGATGTAATATATACTTTGTTTTCTTCAAGATTCTTAACTGGATGGTTGCACCCTCTGTGTCCGAATTTTAGTTTTGCAGTTTTTCCTCCAAGTGCAAGAGCTAGAAGCTGATGTCCTAGACATATTCCAACGATAGGTTTTTTGCCCACAAGCTGCTTCAGGCATTCTATAGTATCTTTCAAATCCTCGGGATCCCCTGGCCCATTGGATAGAAATACCAAGTCAGGATTCACAGCTAAAATCTCCGCATAGGTGGCCGTCGCAGGAAATATGGTCATCTTGCATCCTCTTTGCTTAAAGGAGCGGATAATATTAGCTTTTATGCCAAAATCCATAATTGCCACATGCTTGCCCTTTCCCGCTATGGTATATTTCTCTTTTGTGGTTACATTTAGCACCGCATCGGAGTTACTAAAACCCTGAAGCTTTTCTTTTATATAACCTTCACTAACTTCCTCCAAGGTAATAATGCCCTTCATGGTACCACTATCTCGAAGTACCTTCGTTAACCATCTGGTATCTATTTGATCCAATGCCATGATCTTATTGTTTTTTAAGTAATCATTTAATTTTATTTCACATCTGAAGTTGTTTGGATAATCGCAGGCCTCTCTTACTATAAAGCCCTTTACCTTAGGCGACTTAGACTCGATATCCTCTAGGTTTAATCCATAGTTCCCAATGAGGGGGTATGTCATGGTGACAATCTGTCCATAATATGAAGGATCAGTCATTACTTCTTGGTAGCCTGTCATCCCTGTATTAAAAACAACTTCACCGACTGCCTCTTGCATATATCCTAAGGCTCTTCCTTCAAATACCATTCCATTTTCTAATATTAACTTCGCTTTCATTGCTTCAACCTCCTAAACCTAGTATTAAAGAGTAAGTATGCATAATAATTCATATTATTCATTGTCAATAATTCGATTTTTGATTAACAAGTTTCTCTTCTTTCATAATTGTATTCACTTTATCTATTTGAAAATTCCTTGCGTACAACTTATATATCTTAATTAAAGAGTATATTAAAATACAATATGATTGTCAAGAGCTTAAGGTGTATTATTTAAATATTTATTCATATTCACCGTATATTTATAACCAACTTATGCATCAATATCCTTGAACAGTTTCTTAAACATAAAAATAAAGGATAACAAAGAGAATTATAATAAATCTCTTTGCTACCCTTTACACCATCGTGGATTTATAAAATTGTTTTTCGCCACAGGAATTTTTCCCATGCATAACAAAATAGTCATAGCTATTTCCCCTTTCTGGCCTCACAGGACCAATTTAAAGTTTGCTTTAGTAAAGTTTAAGTGATTAAGTTCTTATTGTCAAGGCTTAGATATAGGCAATATATGGGATTGCCCATGCGAATTTATTCTTCTTATTGCCCAAGTATATATGTGGATAATGGCGGCACCTTTACTTGTAAATCAATCATTGTTTCACCCCCACGTATCCCTTTCAGGTTTGCTTCACGTCCATTTGCAATAACCTTCCACGCCCCGGGCAGAGGAGCATTTATACTTATTTCTTGCCTGTTAGCATTATGGATGATAAAAATATGTCTGAAATTATTTTCATAAGTAGAATTTAATAAGTAAGCCACAGTATTTTGAGGCGAGTCGATAAAATGGAGATTTTCAATGATATCTTCTGATTTTTCCATAGTCATGACCTTTTGGCTTTTCCGCAAGTCAATTAGTCCTTTCATATACTTGAACATTTCTATATACTTGCTTTTGGTGCTCCAATCTATTTTATTGATTTCGTCTCCAGCAGAATAGCTGTTATGATTGCCTTTCTTCGATCTTAATATTTCAGAGCCCCCATGAATAAAAGCAATTCCTTGGGAAGTTAGAATAATAGACAAAGCCAGTCTATTCATCATTTCTCGTTCTAAATCCGTAGCCGCAAAACTCGTTTTCATAATTTTATCAAATAAGGTTAGGTTATCATGGGAGCTCACATAATTTATAACCTCAGAGGGTTCCTGAGCAAATCCACATAAAATTTCATTATAGGTGATGCTTCCTGCAATTCCTTTTCTAATTTCACACTCTAAATTTTGTGCCCCATTTACAAAACCAAGCACCCTGCCATCATTGTCTCCCTTAATGGCATTTCTGAATTCATCGTTAAAAATACCAATCTGCATCCCTTTCTGGCTACCCTTCCTAAACTGCAGCCCATGGTCCAAAACAGAATTCCCACCTGTCCAAGGCTCACCATAAATCAATACATATGGATTTATTATTTTTAACTCTCTCTTGATTTCTGATATCGTTTCAATATCCATTAGAGCCATTAGATCAAATCTAAAACCATCTATTTTATATTCTTTTGCCCAGAACTTAACACAGTCTACAATAAACTTTCTTACCATAGGTTTCTCAGAAGCTACTTCATTTCCACATCCCGATCCATTGCTATAAGTTCCATCTGCATTAAAACGGTAATAGTAGCCAGGTACAAGAATATTAAAGGGACTATCCTCGATGCTGAAAGTATGATTGAAAACCATATCCATTACTACGCGTATATTATTTGTATGCAGTTTCATTATCATTTCTTTAAACTCTGTGATTCTAACATTCCCATCGTAGGGATTACTGGCATAAGAGCCTTCCAGAACATTGTACAGGTAAGGATCATAACCCCAGTTATAATCTCTATCCAGTCTTTCATCTACGCTTTCAAAATCAAAGGCAGGCAGCAAATGGACGTGAGTTATCCCCAATTCCTTAAGATGGTCTACACCAGTCGATATGTTCCCGACACCTTTGGTGCCTTCCTCAGTAAAAGCCAGATATTTACCTTTATTCGTTATCCCTGAATGGCTGTCTATCGAAAAGTCTCTTATATGCACTTCATATAAAATAGATTCCGTTGGTTTTATGGGACTCGGAATAGAATGATAATCCCAATCCCTAGGATTAGTAGATTCAAAATCTACTATCATCCCTCTATTCCCATTGATAGAGGCTCCCTTCGCATAAGGGTCAGGGGTCTCTCTTTCAGTATTTCCTACGGTTACTCGATAATTATAATACCGGTTTCCATAATTCCCTTCCAGTTTTAGCTCCCATATTCCGTTATCCAACCTAAACATATCATGCTCTATGCCAAACTCTTCAAAATACTCGTTATAGATAACTACCTTTAAACGCTTTGCCGCGGGAGACCAAACCTTAAATGTTGTATATGCTTTTGAATAATTAGCTCCTAAATCATTACCTATATACATGGAATCCTTCACCTGCATGTCAAATAAATTAATAACAATCTATATGTTTTGCTCATTCTGATTTTATGTATCATGTTTCGTGCAAAACATCTAATATTGTCGGTACTCTCCAAATTTCCGAAGCGTATTGATGTATTGTATTATCACTGGAGAATCTTCCAGAATGTGCGATATTAGAAATGGATATTTCAAGCCACTTCCTTTGATCCATATACAATTCATTTACTTTCTTATGCGCATCAATAAAAGCATTAAAGTCCTTCAAAACAAAGTACCGATCATTATGCTTTAATAAAGAGTCAAAGATAGCAAGGAATTCATCATACCTTACCGGGAAAAAGCCATTAATCAGTTGGTCGACAACCTTTTTCAATCTCACATCTTCATAATATGAATTTACTGACAGATACGAACCATTTTTATAAAGCTCATAGATGTCCTTTTCCCTAAGTCCAAAAACAATAATGTTGTCACTGCCCACCGCATTCTCTATCTCTATGTTTGCGCCATCGTAGGTAGCTATTGTAATTGCTCCATTCATCATAAATTTCATATTTCCTGTTCCCGATGCTTCCTTGGTTGTGGTAGCAATTTGTTCACTTACATCTGTTGCAGGTATGATTGATTCAGCTAGTGAAACTCCATAATTCTCAATAAATACAACCTTCAATTTGCCTTTCATCCTAATATCATTATTTATCTTTTCAGCAAGCGTATTGATTAGCTTTATCGTTTGCTTTGCAATGTAATATGCAGGAGCAGCTTTCCCCCCAAATATAAATGTCCTTGGGTGTACATCCAAGTCAGGGTTTTCAATGAGCTGATTATATAGGTGCATTATATGAAATATATTAAGTATCTGCCGCTTATACTCATGCATCCGTTTTACCTGCACATCAAAAATAGAATAAGGATCCACCACGATACCCTGTTTCTCTTTAATCATTTCTGCCAGCTTAATTTTATTGTCATGCTTGATATTAAATATTTTTTGCTGAAAGTCAGCATCCTTGTTAAATTGAAGTAATTTGATCAATGTTTCAGGATGATTAATCCATTTGTCTCCAATGAATTCATTAATTAAATTTGATAGTCCGGGGTTAGAATTAAGCAGCCATCTACGATGACTGACCCCATTGGTTTTGTTATTAAATTTTCGCGGATAAATTTGATAGAAGTCATTTAACTCACGCTTTTTTAGTATTTCCGTATGCAGTTTTGCTACACCATTGACGCTATAGCTTCCTGCAATGGCCAGGTACGCCATCCGCACCAAGCCATTAGATATAATCGCCATATCAGAAATCTTGCCAAAGTCGACATCTGACTTTATATTCCACAAGCTCTTACAAAATCTTTCATTAATTTCATCTACAATCATATATATTCTGGGAAGAAGGGATTTGAACATGCCTACATCCCACTTCTCAAGGGCTTCCACCATAATTGTATGGTTTGTATAGGCAATGGTGTGACTGGTAATATTCCAAGCCTCATCCCACCCTAGACTTTCTTCATCAATCAGTATTCTCATTAATTCAGGAACCGCCAAAGCTGGATGGGTGTCGTTTATATGAATTGTAATATAGTTATCAAAATCACAAATAGCTTTTCCTGACTTTTTATAGGCTCTTACAATACTCTGAACCCCTGCTGATACAAGGAAATACTCCTGCTTCAGTCTTAATACCCTGCCTGTTTCAAGGGAATCATTTGGGTATAGCACATGAGAAATAGCTTCTGCAGAAACCTTTTCTTCAAAGGCTTTTGTATATTCTCCCTTATTAAAGTACTCATAATCCAGTTCTTTTTTGAGCCCCTCTGCACTCCATAGGCGAAGCGTATTCACTACATTGTTGCCATATCCAACCATAGGTGTATCATAGGGGACTGCCCTTATGGTCTCATAATTCTTATGAACGAACTTTAACTTGTCGCCTTCTTCTCTTGCTTCTACTGTCCCACCAAATCTTACATCAACAGCTTTACTTGGTTTGTAAATCTCCCATATATTTTCCTGCTGCAGCCACTTATCCGGCAGCTCTACCTGGTATCCATCCACAATCTTTTGCTCAAATAAGCCGTATTTATATCTTATCCCGCAGCCATGGCCTGATATTCCCAAACTAGCCATAGAATCCATAAAACAAGCCGCCAGCCTTCCAAGCCCACCGTTGCCCAATCCTTGATCCTGCTCCATTTCTTCTATTTCAGACAAGTCTATGCCCAAATCCTCTAACGCTTCCTGACAGACCTCTTTTATCCCTAAGTTTGTTATACTATTTCTAAGCAGCCTCCCAATTAGAAACTCCATAGAAAAATAGTAAACTTGCTTTTTTTCTTTCTTAACATAATCCTCATTGGTGCTGACCCAATTTTCTGTTATCATGTCCCTTATTAAGCTTCCAAAAGCAACGTATTTATCCCACAGGCTGGCCTCTTTAAGGTTCCGAGCACATTCTGTTTTTAATTTTTTTATGAAACCCTCTTTGATACCCTCCTTCGTAATCTGCATGATACACACTCCTTATACATTTATTTGTTATACAGCTCCTCATATATATGAGCTGCGCTATTCCAGCTGTAATCTCCGCTCATGGCATTTCTGATTATCTTATCCCACTTACTTTTATCTTCATAAAACCCTAAAGCTCTCTTAATGGTAAAAAGCATGTCTTTTGCATGATAGCTATTGAAGCTAAAGCCATTTCCCTCTTCTGTAAATTCGTTATAACTATTTACAGTATCCTTTAACCCACCGGTTTCTCTCACTATGGGGATGGTTCCATACCTTAGGGCAATCAATTGCGAAAGCCCGCAGGGCTCAAATATGGACGGCATAAGAAACAAGTCACATCCTGCATAAATCTTTTTTGCAAGGGAGGAAGAAAACATAATATTTGCAGATAGCTTCCCGCTATACCTTATTGCAAGCTCTTTAAGAATAGCTTCAAAATAAGGATCACCCGTTCCTAGCACTACCAATTGAATGTCTAAAGTTAGCAGTTCTTCAATGATATTTACTACCAAATCAAAGCCCTTCATTGCATCAATTCTTGAAATCATCCCTATCAAAGGAATATGCTTTTGTACCGGCAGCCCCAAAAGCTCTTGCAGCTGATTCTTATTCATTGCCTTACCTACCAATGAATCTACATTGTAATTCAAGAAGATCTCAGAGTCACTTTCCGGATTGTATATATCATAATCAATCCCGTTTATAATTCCATATAAATCCCTATCTCTGCTTTTTAATAGCCCATCCAGTCTCTCTCCAAATTCAGGACTTTGAATTTCCTTTGCATAGCTTTCACTTACCGTCGTGACTATGTCAGCGTAATTGATTCCACCTTTCATAAAGCTGACGCCGCCATAAAATTCTAATTTATCGACATCAAAATATTCTGAACCAAGATTTAATAAATCTCCCAGTATTTCCTGCTGGAATACCCCTTGATATTTTAAATTATGGATTGTAAAGATCGTTTTCATATTTCTGTAAGCTTGCTTTTGCCTATAGTGAGCATCCAAAAGAGGAACAATCATTCCCGTATGCCAATCATTGCAGTGAAGTACATCCGGCTTGAAGTCAATGCTTTCTATCATTTCCAATACTGCTCTATCAAAAAAAGAAAATCTTTCCCCATCATCATAAAATCCATAAATTCCATCCCTATTAAAGTAGTACTCGTTTTCTATAAAATAGTAGGGTACCCCGTCGTATTCTAAGTATTGAATACCACAGTATTGATTTCTCCAGCCTACTGGTACATTTATTTCTCTTAACATAATCATATTTATTTTTAACTCCTCGGGAATATTCTTATATTTAGGTATTACTACCCTAATATCAATTCCCAGCTTTCTTAACTCTTTTGGCAATGAGAATGCAACATCTGCCAATCCTCCAGTTTTAATAAAGGGAACTGCTTCAGAAGCAACATATAGTACTTTTAGCATTTTATAACCTCCAGTATGGTTTAAATTAGGATTTTGAAATATGGTCGCATTGTTGAAACCGTTAAAGTCATATGTTTATTCAATTGAATTAAATATTCCTATTCATTATAAAAATTCAGATAGCATCTATCTGAATTTTCATTTTATAATATTGAATTTGTTTATAATTTTTGATTCTTCATGATTACCATAGGTTTTTTACTGCTGCCTTGCAAAACTACGCCGCTGCTTATTTCTATGTTTTTATCCAAAATAACGTG
>JARBUB010000313.1 GCA_029239905.1 Clostridia bacterium | reverse complement strand
ACTTGACTCTACTGAATCTGTAAAATCAAGCGTTATTAAGGGGCATGGAGTATCCTTCCTGCCTTATATAGCGATCAAGAAGGAATTATATACAAAGCAGCTGAAGATTATTAATGTGTGTGATATGGATTTAAAATACGATATATATATTACCTATAAGAGAAATGCGGACATGAATAAAAATGTGAAGGATTTTATACACCTTTTAAAAGAAGTAGGAGAAAAAAGCTTTTGTTAAAGTTTTATAATGGTTATTTCCCATACTCCATTTATGACTTCATCAACATGAATTTTAAGTTTTGTTTTTTTGCAGTAGTCTTGAATAGATTGAAATACGCAGCTATGATCCGTGACTACCATAAATGCTTCACCATTAGGGATACTTTTTAAATGATCTTTTATTCTTAGAATTGGTATAGGACAATATTCACCGAGACAATCAATCTTTTTCATAAACTACCTCATAGCTTTCTTTAAGTTAATTATACCAAATAAAAGGAATTATAGTAAATTTATATCTGTTAGGAGAGAAAAATGCAAGTTGTTGTTGTAACAGGCGGTGCTGGATTTATCGGCTCCAATTTTATTAAGTATTTATTAAAGAACAACAAGGAGCTTCTTGTAATAAATATAGATAAGCTTACCTATGCAGGAAGTCTGGCTTCCCTACAGTATCCAGAAGAATTGTTGATTACTACAGACAATCAAACTATAAAAAGCAAGTGATGTGAATAAAAATGATTCCATACAATAAAATTTATAAATCTCAAAAGGAAGAAAAATATATCCTTGATTCTTTAGATAGAAGGCAGATTAGTGGTGATGGATATTATACAAAGCTGGTGGAGGCGTTTTTGACCAAAAGGTTTAATCTTAATAAGGTCTTTATGACAACTTCGGCAACTCACGCTTTGGAGATGGCAATGCTGCTTATTGATTTGAAACGTGGGGATGAAGTAATCATGCCCTCCTTTACCTTTAGCTCGACGGCCAATGCAGTTTTACTAAGGGGAGCTAAACCTGTTTTTGCAGAAATTGATATAGAAACCTTAAATCTTAACCCGCAATCTCTATACAATTGTGTTACAGAAAAGACCAAGGCTATAATTCCTGTTCACTATGCTGGAATAGGATGTGAAATGGGCGAAATAATGGATTTCGCAAATAAATACGATCTTTTCGTAATAGAAGATGCGGCGCAGGCTGTCAATGCAAAGTTTGAGGGCAAATATCTAGGCGGCATCGGGCATTTGGGATGCTACAGCTTTCATGGCACTAAGAATTTTACCAGCGGAGAAGGTGGAGCCTTGGTTGTTAACACGCAAGATGAATGCTTAATAGAAAGAGCTGACTGTATAAGACAAAAGGGAACGGACAGAAGCAAATTCCTAAGGGGTGAGGTACCTAGTTATAGCTGGGTGGATATAGGCTCCAGCTATAGCCCATCAGACTTGACAATGGCAATGCTTTACGGGCAGCTGCAGGATATAGATTATATTACTATGCAAAGAAAAAGGGTTCATGAGCTTTATAGCAGCCTGCTTCAAAAATATGTGGATAAGGAAATAATGAATATAACAAAAATTCCTGCAAACTGCGAAAGCAATTATCATATATTCTATATATTGTTTAATGACTCGCAGACTAGAGATTATGTTATGGAGAAGCTTCAGCAAAAGGGCATAAGTGCTTATACACACTTTGAACCTCTACATAGCGCATTAATGGGACAAGGCTTAGGATATAATGCAGGAGAGCTGCCTGTAACTATGAAAGTAAGTCAATGTATATTGAGACTACCTATATATACGGAGCTTACAGAAATAGAAATGCTATTTATTGCAGAATCCCTTGAAGATATTTTGGGAGGGTTATAGATGTATAGTAGTATTTCTGTGGTGATTCCTGTTTATAATAGCGCTTCGTCATTACAGGAGCTTTGTAGCAAGTTAAACGCGTTATTGGCTGTTATGGCGAAAGAATATGAAATTATTTTGATTGATGATGGTAGTCGGGATCAAAGTGTACAGCAGATAAAAGAAGCCCTTGCTAAGTATAATAAAATAAAGCTAATCTGTTTGGAAAGCAACTTTGGACAGCAAAATGCGATTATGTGCGGCTTCCGTCATGCAAAGGGTGATTATGTAATTACGATGGATGATGATCTTCAAAATCCCCCTGAAGAAATTGAAACGCTTATGAAAGAAATAGAAAAAGGCTATGATGTGGTATATGGCATACCTCGATTAAAGCAACATTCAGAAGTACGTAATTTCGGAAGTTTGATGGCTAATTTTCTATTTGATGTTGTATGTGGTAAGCCTAAAGCGGTTAGGGTCAGTAGTTTTAGAGTATTGAAAAGGTATATAGTTGAAGCTGTAATTGAGGAGAAGTCTTCTTTTGTATATATCAGTGCAGCAACGCTCAAATATACTAAAAATATAGGGAATGTAATAGTGCAACACGAAGCGAGAAAACATGGCAGCTCTAATTATAATATATTGAAGCTATTAAAGCTGTTTTATAATATTTATCTAAATTATAGCAGTCTATCAAAGGGCTTTGTACGAAACAACAAACCGCAATATGTAATTAAAGAAAAGTCTTTATAGGAGAATTATTATGAGGCTATTAATTTTGGGCGGAAGCAATGTGCAGTTGAATGCAGTAAAACGAGCAAAGGAAAAAGGACATACAATAATCGTAAGCGATTATTATGAAGATGCGCCAGCTAAGAATATAAGCGATTTCGGGGAACTGACAAGCACCTTTGATACTGAAGGCAGCTTAAAGGTTGCTGAAAGATATAAAATAGATGGGGTACTAACCTTAGGAACTGACCAGCCTGTATATACAGCAGCCAAAGTTGCAGATGCGCTGAAATTGCCTAGCTTTTTGAGCGTTGAGACAGCAAAGGCTGTGACGAACAAAAAGGTCATGAAAAGACTATTTCAGTCTAATAATATACCTACTGCAA
>JARBUB010000057.1 GCA_029239905.1 Clostridia bacterium | reverse complement strand
GAGGTCACACCTGTTCCCATACCGAACACAGAAGTTAAGCTCTCCAGTGCTGATGGTACTTGGACCGCAGGGTCCTGGGAGAGTAAGTCGTCGCCGGGTCATAGGAAATTGCTTAAGAGTTTCTTAAGCAATTTCCACAATTGTTCCTCAATAGCTCAGTTGGTAGAGCATGCGGCTGTTAACCGCAGGGTCGTAGGTTCGAGTCCTACTTGAGGAGCCATTTTTATTTTTTGCATTAATTAGGCATGAATATAAAATATTAAAAAACAAAAACTAAAATAGGGGAGAAAAACAATTGTTTTTCTCCTTTTTCGTTTTTTGATTGTTCAAATCTTCATATTTTGTTATTATAGCTATGAAAGATAAAAATATGTCGAATTATGAAAAAAAGGTTATAATGAAGGAAATTTATATGATGTTGATGTAAAGCTATATTTTGTACATTAAATGTAGTGGACATATTACGGTTTTCCACTTAGAAATTCTACAGCTTTGCTACCACATACATTCCTGTGTGTCCCGCAAAGAGAATTTCTGCATTTTACCCATCAACATATGGTGGAGGTATTACGGTTTTTCTCTAAGAAATTCTACTGCTTTGCTACCACACACATTCCTGTGTGTCCCGCAAAGAGAATTTCTGGATTTTGCCCATCTACTATGGTGGATGTATTACGGTTTTTCTCTAAGAAATTCTACTGCTTTGCTACCACACACATTACTGTGTGTCCCGCAAAGAGAATTTCTAGGTGAAAAACCTTGTATTAAAGGAGCTGAAAATATGAACAAAAGAACTAGAGGCATAAAACTTTTTATAGTTTCATTAATAATCTTAGGGATGATAATGTTGCCTGCTATAAGTGGGGAAGAAGCAAATAATAAAGCATTGTTTCCACAAGAGCTTCTGATGAATGATTATTTGGATCAGTCAACACCAACTTGGGATTTGATGAAAGATAATACTGAGGTTCGAGGGATCTATATGACAGGTCACACCGTATCAAACAAGAAGAAGTTTGATGAGTTGGTTAAACTAATTGACGAGACAGAGCTCAATGCTGTTGTTATAGATGTAAAAAGCGATGAAGGCATGGTTTTGTACCAAACAGAGTTGAAGGATGTTCAGTTTAGTGGTGCAAATAACAATATCATAATAAAGGACATAGATGCGGTGCTAAAGCATCTTAATGAGAAAGATATATACACAATTGCAAGAATTGTTACCTTTAAAGATAATAAAGCAGCCAGTAAGTTTCCGAACTTAGCAGTGAAAACAACAAGGGGAACAGTTTGGCGTGATAGGAATGGTCAGGCTTGGTTAAATCCATATAACAAAGAAGCCTGGAATTATGTTTTAGATATTGCAGAAGAGGCGGCTATAAAGGGCTTCGATGAAATACAATTTGACTATGTACGTTTTCCCACAGATGGCAATTTGAAAGTAATAGACTATGGTTCATCAAAAAGCAAAAGTAAGGCTCAAGCAATTGGAGACTTTCTTAGATATTCAAGAGATAGACTATCTGATATGGGCGTGGTGACATCTGCTGACGTGTTTGGATTAGTTACTACAGCGGAGGGGGATATGAATATAGGACAACAGCTGGAGCATTTGGCTGATAGTGTTGATGTAATTTGTCCAATGGTTTATCCTTCACATTATGGCAAAGGGAGCTACGGAGTAGCTGAACCAGATTTTGAACCTTATAAAATTGTGAATTACAGCATGAAAAAGGCAAAGGAAAGGCTCGATAACAATGAAAATTCGACAGCTAAGCTTAGACCATGGCTGCAGGATTTCTCTGCTGTATATTTGCCAAGGTATAAGAAATATGGTCCGGCAGAAATAAGGGCGCAGATAAAGGCAACCAATGATGCAGGTGTAAAAGAATGGATCCTTTGGAATGCATCCAACCGATATACAAAAGGTGGACTCATAAAAAACTAATATATAAAAGAGAGATAAGCTAAGCTGCTTATCTCTCTTTTACTCTAATGGTCCTTTTTTGATAAATTTAGGTAAGCTTTTAAATTGTACATGGATTTGTGCTGTGATACAATATATAGTACAGAAGGCTGAGGGCGAACACTAAATATTGTTTTGCATCAGCTAAAAAATGTGTTATTTAGCACTATATGCAGTATGCTTAGATATGTCGTGAAAAGGATTTATTATTACAAAAGTAGTTGAAACATCTAATTTTGTGCTATCAAATATGAACTTTTCACGACATATGAATCAAGTAAAATGTTTCACACTATATGAATTCTATGAAAGATATTTAGTGCGAAACATATAGAAAGGGGAGGTTTATCATTAAAGTAGTAAAACGTGATGATACAATTGTAAAATATGAGAAGAGCAAAATAAGAATTGCTATAGAAAGAGCTATGTCTGAAACAAAGCTTGGCGTAGATGCATCTCTAAGTGAGGCCTTAGCGAAACAAATTGAAGTAAGAATAAGAGATCTGGATTCTCCAGTCCATGTGGAGGAGATACAAGATATAGTTGAGTTTGAACTAATGGAAAGCAGCAGGAAAGATGTTGCTAAGGCATACATAATTTACCGTAGTGAACAGTCAAAGACTAGAGATTCAAGGCAGAAAAGTGATGATAGAATGCTATCGGATGAATTTATCAGCAGATATAAGCATAAACCATCACCAATGAATCAATTAGGTAATTTCGTCTACTACAGAACTTACTCAAGATGGCTTGATGAGGAAAAAAGAAGAGAATATTGGTGGGAAACTGTAAGAAGAGCTGTTGAATATAACTGCAGTCTTGTGAATACAAAAAAACAAGAAGCAGAGGAATTATTTGAAAATGTCTATAATCTGAAGCAATTCCTTTCAGGTAGAACTTTTTGGGTAGGAAACACACATGTTGCTAAGCATTATCCTATGGCGAACTATAATTGTTCCTTCCAAATCATCGATAGCTTTGAAGCCTTCAGAGATATATTCTATTTATTGATGATTGGTTCTGGAGTTGGAGTTAGAATACTCAAGGATGATGTTGTTAAGATACCTAAGGTAAGAACTGATTATGAGATTGTACATAAGGACTATAGTCCGATGCCATATAAAGAAAGAGAAGACAGCACAAGTCTTGAGTTCTTCTATAAAAACACTGCAAAGATAACAATTGGTGACAGTAAGGAAGGCTGGATACAATCCTTGGATTTCTTATTTAAGTTATTGTACAGCAGTGAATATAGAGATGTAAAAACAATTATCATGGATTATGATCATGTAAGACCAAAGGGAGAAAAGCTAAAGAACTTTGGTGGAACTGCAAGCGGACATACAAGCTTAAAGAACATGTTTATGAAAATTGATAAGGTAATAAAGAAGCGTGGAACATTAGATGACTCCAAGAGAGTGAAGTTAAGACCAATAGATTGTTTGGATGTAGCAAATATAATAGGTGAAAATGTAGTTGTAGGCGGAGTTAGACGAACTGCTGAAATAGCACTTTTGGATGCAGATGATAGAGAATGCATAGAGGCAAAATCTCACATCTACAATCAAGTGGATGGACAATGGACTGTTGATAAGGAAATTATACATAGACAAATGAGCAATAACTCAATTTATTACAAAACAAGACCAACAAGAGATATGCTTCATTGGCAGATACAGCAAATGAGATATTCCGGCGAACCTGGTTGGATTAATGCAGAAGCAGCGTCGAAGAGAAGACCAAACATGAATGGCGTAAACCCATGTGGGGAGATTCTTCTTGATTCAAAAGGTTTATGCAACCTTACTACCTTAAATGTGTTTGCCTTTGTAGATGCAGATAAGACCTTAGATGTGAAAGGGTTGCTTAGAGCACAAAGACTTTCTGTAAGAGCAGGTTATAGAATGACGTGCGTTGAGCTAGAACTTCCTTTATGGGATGCGGTACAACAAAGAGATAAACTGCTGGGTTGCTCCATAACAGGATGGCAGGACATGATTAATGCGACGATTATGAGCAGAGAAGAGCAGGTTGAGTTATTAAAGCAAATGAGAGATGTGGCTCACGATGAAGCGAAGACTTATTCCAAAGAGCTTGGAAGTAAAGCGCCGCTGCTTTCAACAACAGTAAAGCCTGAGGGAACACTTAGTCAGCTGCCGACAGTTTCAAGTGGAGTGCACTATTCCCATTCACCTTATTATATAAGAAGAGTTAGAATAAGTGCTGACGATCCTCTGGTAAAGGTTTGCGAGGAGCTTGATTACCCAGTACTTCCAGAGGTTGGACAAGATATGGACACATGCTCTACAAAGGTTATAGAATTCCCTGTAAAGGCTCCGATTGGAAAGACAAAGTACGAAGTTGGTGCCATTGAACAGCTGGAGAACTATAAGATGTTTATGGAGCATTACGTGGATCATAACTGTTCAATCACCATTCATGTAAGGAATGAAGAATGGGAAGAGGTAGAACAGTGGGTTTGGGACAATTGGGATGATGTAGTTGCATTATCATTCCTGTCTTTGGAAGACAACTTCTATAAGCTGTTGCCTTATGAAGCCATTGATGAAGAGGAGTACAACAGGCGAAAAGCGCAAATGAAGCCATTTGTACCATCATTAATTACAAAATATGAAAAGCAGGAATCTCAAATAGATATCGGAAACGATGGCTGTGAAAGTGGAGTATGCCCTGTAAGATAGTTATAAATTTTACGCCATATATCCAAGCATTTGTTGGGTATATGGCGTTATTTTAATGGTATAATAGGGATGTACTGGAATTATGAATTTATATGAATAAAAGCATGGAGGAAGAATTATGCAGTATGGGGATATCTTAAATAGTGCAAGAGAGACGATAGGAAAAAAGTGCAGGGTATGTAAGGAATGCAACGGAGTTGTATGCAAGGGTGAGATTCCGGGTGTCGGAGGCAAGGATACTGGGGAAGGCTTTAAGATTAACTACGAAAAACTAAAAGAGATAAAGATTAATATGGATACCATATATGAGTTCAAGGAAGTGGATACCTCTGTAGAACTTTTTGGCAAGAAATTTAATTATCCTGTTTTTGCAGCGCCAATCGGAGGACTTAATCTTCACTATAGTGAAATATTAAATGATGAAACTTACTCCAGAGCGATTGTATCAGGTTGTAAGCAGGGCGGAACGGCAGGCTTTACCGGAGACGGTGTAAAAGATGAATTTTATGAACTGCCCTTGAAGACCGTAAAGGAAGTAGATGGTTGGGGGATTCCTACAATAAAGCCATGGAAAAAAGATGAGGTGCTTAGGAAGATAAAACAGGCAGAAGAAGCTGGAGCACTAGCTATAGCAATGGATGTAGACGCAGCAGGTCTTTCCTTATTGGCTGCCTTAGGTAAGCCAGTAAGTCCTAAGTCTGTTGAGGAATTAAAAGAGATTATTTCTTCTACCAAAATTCCATTTATCATAAAAGGAATTATGACTGTTAAGGGTGCTCTTAAGGCGTTGGAAGCGGGTGCCTATGGAATCGTTGTATCAAACCATGGAGGCAGAGTATTGGATCAGACTCCTGCTGCTGTAGAAGTTTTGCCAGAAATAGCGAAGGCAGTAAAGGGCAAAATGAAGATATTTATCGACGGCGGCATCAGATCTGGAATTGATGTGGTTAAAGTTATGGCACTAGGGGCAGATGCAGTTCTCATAGGAAGACCATATGCTGTTGCAGCCTATGGCGGCGGTGCAGAGGCAGTAAAGATTTATACAGAGAAGATAGGCAAGGAACTGCGTGATACCATGATCATGGTAGGGTGCAGTACATTAGCTGATATAAATGAAACAGTGATTTACAAAGCATCCAAATAATATCGAAGTCCCAGTTCAAGATGTGAGCTGGGACTTTAATATTATTTTATTCTTATTTTAAAAATAAGCTTTGGTAACGATAGTAGTTTTCTAAAAAAGGCACTGCGTACTTCTTTTGAACACTCCCCACAATATTTTGCATTCTTATAAAGTTCATTTTGAACCTCTTTTACAGAGGATTCGCCGAATGATAAGCATGGAGGATTAATCTCTCTGTTTATGATTGTAATAGGACTATACTCGATGATTTTACCACATCTTTTGCAAAGCCCGACTGCAACAGACTTACCTTTACTGCCTGACATAACATTCCCTCCTTCACTATTTCACAGGATGCAGAGTGGTTACATTCATTGTAATCCAAAAATTAACAAAAATGTAAAATAAGTTAGAATATTCGGAAAAGTTTAATTGATTCTTCACAACTAAGCTTATTTATATGTAAGCTTAGTTATAACGTTCGGGTAGATTCTTTGCAAAAAGAGCGAAAAAAGTTTCAGTAAAATCTTGTTATAACAATACTTTACATAAGAATCCCTTTGACAAGGTGCTTGTACACATAGTAAAATAAAGAAGAAATAAATGTAAAGGAGGTCAGAATATGTTAATGCTAACAGCCACAGCTTATAATTCAGTTGTTTTATATTCGGGCCTATGTAAGTGTTTCTAGAGTAAAAGAGATATTTGTCATGGGTCAATAACCCGTGACTTTTTATATTATTAGGAAGTTTAAGTCATGGTGTGCTCAAGGGAGCATGGCATGGCTTTTTAATTTATAGGAGGTGCATATCATGGCACAAATTAATAGATATATACCAAAATTTGTTCTAAAGCTACTAGAGCCATACACAGGAATGCCTAAAGAGGTTTATATAATATTTATTTCCAGAATAGTCAATGCCATCGGATGTTTCGTTGGACCTTTCCTGACACTGATTTTAACAAAGAAAATTGGACTGAGCAGTGATGTTGCAGGTTTCTATATGAGCATAGCAGGTATTTCGTATATGCCGGCATCTGTTATCGGAGGAAAGCTGGCAGATACCTTAGGCAGGAGAAAGGTGATCATCATTTTTGATGCTTTGGCTATAGCGGTTTATATGATCTGTGGTTTTGTACAGCCATCTATGACGATGGTATATCTAATTATGCTGGCAGGTACATGTATGTCAGCAGCAGGACCTGCCCATGATTCCCTAATGGCAGACTTGACAACGCCAGAGAACAGAAACGGTGCCTATGCACTATCCTATATGGGTTGGAATTTAGGCTTTGCATTTGGACCTTTATTGGCTGGAATGCTATTTGAAAACCACCTGAACCTTATATTCATTGGGGATGCACTTACAGCTCTTTTATCATTGATTTTAATAATATGTTTTGTTAGAGAAACCTTGGGGGATACCAAACAAGACATAACTGATGAAAGTAGAATCATGGAGCGTAGTGAGGCGGGGTCGATTATAGGCGTTTTATTAAGAAGACCTGCATTACTTATATTTGCTATCGTTATATTTGGCTATAATTTTACGTACGCACAGTGGGGATTTATGATGCCTATGCATTCAGAACAGAACTTTGGTGATATGGGCGCTAAGTTCTATGGCTACATGGCCAGTTTCAATGGCATTGTAGTAATTGCCTGTACTCCTCTCATTACATGGCTGATGAGAAGGGTAAAGCATACTAAGAAGATAGTAATTGGAGGTCTGCTGTATTCTGTTGGCTTTGGTATGTTGGGACTTTATAATGCCCTTGATGCATTTTTCATATCCGTATTTATATTCACCATTGGTGAAATCGTTTTATCAATTAGCACAATGCCTTTTATTGCAGATAATACACCGATGTCCCATAGGGGTAGGATGAGCGGAGTGCTCGGGATCTTGTTCGGGATGGGATACAACTTTAGTCCAATGGTAATGGGAACAGTAATTAAAACCACTGGTATTGAGAATGGATGGATTTATCTAGGTATATATGTGGCTATATCAGCATGCTGCATGATATTTGTAGAAAGAGCTATTAAGGGACAAAAGAAGAGACAGCAGGAATTGATGGAAGTTGAAATAATATCGTAAAAATACAATAGACTGCAGCTGCATCTAGGCTGCAGTTTTTTGCATGCAAGATAGCTGCAAAAAGATATATCAATACAAAATGGTAGATAAATTAAGTGAGGGGTGGTAGTGATGAATCAGCTAAACTTACAAGAAAAGCTGAAGTCCTATACAAGTGAATATAAACCACTATTCAAGAATAGAAACCTTATAATGCTTGTTTTTGCTGGAATAATTTCATCCTTTGGAAGCAAGATAACCTATTTTGCATTGTTAAGAAAGGTATATACCATTACCGGGGGAAAGATTGCAAGTCTAGGAGCCTTATCTGTCTTTGAGATATTGCCTTCAATTATATTCGGCGCAGTAGCAGGCTTTATCATAGATAGGATTTCAAGGAAATGGTCAATGGTAGTGTCGGATATCTTGAGTGGTGTTACAATACTTGCAGTTATTTTCGTTCAAGATATAAAACTTATATATTTGATAGCCTTTCTAAATGCTTCTGTGAATGTATTTAGAATACCGGCCCAAAGAGCCTTCGAGCCTAATTTGGTAGAAAAGGAAAATATACCGCTGCTCAATTCTTTTAATTCTTTCGCAAACAATTTTACTCAAATTGTAGGAGCTGCAACAGGTGCGGCTATTGTAGGCTTTGTGGGCGTGAATACTGCCTTTGTTATAGATGCTATAACCTTCTGGACATCAGCTATAATCATTACCACTATAAGAGCGAAGGAACTTCACTTGGGAGAGCGAGGAAAGCATATTAAAGCGAAAGCAGTAGGATTAAAGCAGAGCTTCAAAGAAGTCTCAAAGGAGTTTGTAGAAGGCATCTCTATCATGTGGCATGAAAAGAGTGTAAAGCTTATGGTGTTTATAGATTTATATTTCACCTTTGCAATGACGATGCAGGGTGTGCTTATATATTACTTCATTAAGGAAACCCTGAAGATGGGTGACAAGGCTGAACTTGCATGGGGAGTATTACTTTCTAGCCTAGGTGTAGGAGCGTTAATAGGAAGCCTAATATTAGGAGTGGTTGTCAAACGGTACAAAAAAAGGTTTAAGTTGTTTTTAAACGCATTAATGTTTGATGCAGTTGTATTTACAATATTCCTATTAAATAGATACTTTCCACTTTCAATCGTACTGTTTGCGCTTTTAGGTGTAATTGGTTCAGCATACATGATTATTTTATACAGTGTTATTCAAAATGCAGTGCCTGATGAAAATAGAGGGAAGGTGTTTGGTGTATTGTCAATGCTTAAAAGTCCAATTGGAATTCTATCCGTTACAGTCGGTACAGCGGCTGCGACCCTCATATCAGCTCAAGGGGTACTACTTCTGGCGGCAGCTATAGAAGCGTCTATCTCTATTGGAGTGCGATTTACAAAAACCTATAGAGATGTGGAATAGATGTAGTGTAAGGTTTATAAAAGTCGAAATGATATAGCAAGGGTACAGTATTTAATTATACTGTACCTTTTTTTAAAATATAGTGTAGTACTCTTGAAACTTTTCTTGGTAGAATATGTATATATAATGTAGTTATAATAAATACATTTAGAGAGGGGTTTTAATTTGGAAACACAGGTTGCTAGTATAAATCAGGAGGTAGTCCAAAAAGAAAAATTATGGACCTGGAATTTCTTTCTGCTTTGGCAGGGGCAATTGGTATCGGCCTTTGGGGATATTGCTTATAGCATGGCTTTGGGATTTTGGATTTATGCAAAGACAGGTTCTACAGCATTGATGGGCACTCTAATGGCGGTGTCCTTACTACCTAGGATAATTATTTCTCCTTTTGCAGGTGTGTGGGTTGATAGATCAGATAGAAAGAAAATGATTGTATGGATGGACTTTATAAGAGGTATAGTCGCAGTGCTGGTAGGCGTAGCAGCAATTGCAGGTGTTATAGAGATTTGGATGGTCTTTGCCGCAGGGATAATACTTGGCATCTGCGCTGCTTTCTTCAATCCAGCGGTAAGCTCAGTAATACCGGATGTTGTCCCAACTTCTAAAGTTATGCAAGCGAACTCAGCATTTAATATGATATATTCCGGAACAAGTATATTAGGAAATCCTATTGGAGGCGTTGTGTATCAAATGCTGGGTGCCCCAATTATGTTTTTGTTCAATGGTATATCTTATATTTTTTCGGCAGCCACAGAGGTCTTCATAAAGGTACCTAAGATTCAGAGAAAAACAGAGCAACTTCATTTCTTTGAGGATATGAAGCAGGGCTTTAAGTTCATGTGGAAATTCAAAGGACTTAGAAGCACACTGATGATAGCGGCTGGACTAAATCTTTTTGCTAATACAGCCATGGTACTGATGATGCCTTTTTTTCAGATGACAAAAGGTTTGGGGCCAGGAAAATATGGTTTTGCAATTGCGTTGTTTACAGGGGGATCCTTCGTAGGAATGCTAGTGACCTCTTCAATGAATATTAAGCCAAAGCTTAGGTATATGATTTTTATATTAACCGGTCTTATCTCAAGTGCTTTTTTTACGGCTTTTCCTTTAAGCAATAGCCTATTGTTAATTGTTACATTATTGTTTTTAGCAGGGCTACTAAACGCAATACTAAACGTTTTGTTTCAGACAACGATACAGCTTGCAGTACCTCAAGAAATGAGAGGCAAGGTTTTTTCAATGATGGGGACGATTCTTATGGGACTCACACCGATAGGAATGGCATTGGGCGGTGTTATGGCAGAATTTATTGCTGCTAGATATGTAATGTCAATATGTTCTGCAATAACCTTTTGTTTCTTTATTCCATTTATATTCATGCCATCCTTTAAGAGATTTATTAACTATAATCCTGAGGAACAGACCTTAGAAGATATCGTGTAAGAAAAGACTATTGACCTAAGGTGTAGAATAATATTATTGGAAGATAATAAAAGAAGAATTAAACTGTGAGGTGCTAATATGGTAAAAGTTTTAAAAGCTGATGGTATGAACAAGTGCATTGGCTGCTTCAGTTGTATGCTTGTTTGTGCAGGAGTTAATCACCAGGATCATTCTTTGACCAAAAGCGCTATTAAAGTAAAAACCAGAGGCGGCTTGAAGGGCAAGTTTGTCTCAATTGTCTGTCTGGGCTGCCAGGATGAACGAGCTTGTGCAGAAGCATGCCCCTCAGGAGCTTTGGAGATAAGGGAGGGCGGCGGAGTATTGCTCAAGGGTGAGAAATGCATAGGTTGCAGAAAGTGCGTGAAAGCATGCATCGTTGGGGCTGTTAATTTTGATGAAATAGAAAACAGGCCAATTATTTGCAAGCACTGCGGTGTATGCACAAGATTCTGCCCCCATGAGTGTTTGAGAATGGAGGTAGCGCAGTGATATATAAAGATTATATAAGAGTGCTGTACATTGATATGAGCACAGAAAAAATAAAAGTAGAGCAAAGAAAGGATCTGCAGGAATATCTTGGTGGAGTGGGAGTTGCATCAAAGTTATTAGAAGAAAATATGAGAGCAGATTTAGAACCTTTAGATGAACTGCAGCCTATCATATTTGCTATCGGGGCAGCATCTACTATTTTCCCTGTTATAACCAAGACGGTAGCTATGTTCATATCTCCCCATACAGGCGAGCTTGGAGAATCCTATGCAGGTGGCAGGCTGGCTTTGACATTGTTTATGGCGGGGTACGATGCTGTGGTTATAAAGGGAAAATCAACAAAGCCTGTTTATATTACTATAAATAGAAATAATGTAGAGTTTAAGGATGCAAGGGCCCTTTGGGGCTTATCTTCTGAGGATGTGGGCGGCTTTATCAGAGAGAGTGAGCCGGGCAGCGGAAAAAGGAGTATATTGCGGATAGGACCAGCAGGTGAAAATGGTGTCAGTTATGCTTCAGTATGTGTGGATACCTATAGACATTTTGGACGCCTCGGCTTGGGTGCTGTATTTGGAAGCAAGAACCTCAAAGCGATTACTGTGATTGGGGATAAGAGTATTCCTATTAAGAACTTTAAGGATTATTTCAAGGTTTATCAGGATATATACAAAAAAACTGCTGATACAGAAATTATGGCGAAGTATCATGACTTGGGGACTCCGATAAATGTAGAGCCCTTGAATGATATGAACGCGCTGCCCACCATGAACCTGCAGCAAGGTAATTTTGAACATGTGGAAGCCGTATCTGGAGAAAGCTTTGCAAAGAACAATCTGGTGCGCAAGATGGCATGTACTGGTTGTCCTGTAGGCTGTATACATATAGGGCAATTTCGAAGAATGTTTGACAAAGGCTATGAATACGAATCTATAAGTGTGGGCTATGACTATGAGCTTATATTTGCTCTTGGTACCTTCCTTGGAATCAAGACCACTGATGAGATACTACAGTTAATTGAAATTGTTGAGCAGATGGGAATGGATGCTATGTCTTCAGGAGTTGTTTTGGGCTATGCAACAGAAGCCTATGAGAAAAAGCTTATCTCCACTGATGAAGCCATTGTGCCTTTGGAATTTGGAAATTCTCTTAATTATATTAAAGCAATAGAATATATTGCAAGGGGCGAAAACGATTTTTACAAGGCTCTGGGCAAGGGAGTTGCTTTTGCCTCCAAAATATATGGAGGAGAAGACTTTGCTATGAACTTTGCCGGAAACGAAATGCCAGGCTATCATACGGGCTATGGAACCATAGTTGGCACTGTTGTGGGGGCAAGACATTCACATTTATGCAATGCAGGCTATTCAGCAGATCAAACGAAAGAGGATTTTGATAAGGAGAAGGTTGTTGAAGCGCTGTATAAAGAAGAAATAGAAAGATGCATGCTTAACTCACTTGTCATATGTCTTTTCGCAAGAAAGGTATATGACAGAACCACTATCCTGTCAGCATTGAACTCTATTGGTTATCAGCTGACTGATCATGATTTAACTGAAATTGCAGAAAGGATATACAAAACCAAGCTAAGAATAAAGAAGGCTTTAGGCTTTGATATAACAAAGGTGAAGCTTCCGAAAAGGTTTTTTGAGACTCCTACTCTAAATGGTATTCTAGATAAAAAGATTGCCTATGAAATGATAGAAATGTACAATAGCAAAATTAAAGAATTAATGAAGAGATAAAC
>JARBUB010000312.1:1552-4538 GCA_029239905.1 Clostridia bacterium | reverse complement strand
GAGTTCTCAGATAAAAATCTTCCTGACATTAGCCCTAAAACCAAAAGTACAAAACTGTCTGCAATAGGATAAGTAAATAAATCAATGATCGAACCATGCGGCAATGGCTCGACTAAGAAAACAGTCCATACAATTGAGAATATGAATCCAGTTTTCAAACCTTTTGTTAACCTTCCCCCGCCCATTCCCCTATGAATGTATATAAAAATAATAGTAAGTGCTGTGAATGCCACTGTACCATAAATCATAAACGCAATAGGTAAAGTACCATTCATGACAAATATACTCTGTTGCAATACCGTCTGATTTGTTGACGGTATTACTAGTTGCAGCAAGGAACGAATCAGTATAGTTATAAAACTAATGCCAATTATTTTAAATGCTTTTTTTCCTGTCATAACTCATACCCCTTTTCCTACATCATATTTACTTTTGTATCTTCCATTTGTTTTAATTTCAGCTGTATTATTTCTTTTTTAATTTGCCTTCTGCCTGCTTTATATTGTCTTCAACTCTAAACTTAACAATTCTGCTTATTAACTCATAAGGCATTGGCTCATCGATTGGAAATTGCACCGAGCCCTTTGCCCCTTTATATTGGGACAACTCATCTTTAAACATTTCAATTCCGCTCGGAGCCGGGTAAAATCCTATGTGGTTTTTATATGCGGCAAAATGGACCAGATTTCCATGCAGCGCAAAAGTAGGCATCTGGTAGCTTATTTTTTCTGTTGCGGCCGGAGCGGATTCTTTTATAACCTTTCTCAAGGCATTAAGCTTTTCCTGAACCTCAATAGGAAATTGTGCAATGTATTCATCAATAGTTCCATAAGCATTCTTATTTTCTTCCATGTTTTCTCCTTCATAAATAAGTGCTAAGCACTATAATTTCTCATTCAATAAAAAAGTCTTTCTGATAGCATGTTATACCCATACTATCAGAAAGACTTGCCAAATTCAATAACTGACTGCCTATCGCTTATTGCTTCTCTTTTGACTTTTTTCGATTCTTTACACACTCAGTCAACAAATACTCAATTTGTCCGTTTAGAGATCTGAAATCATCCTCCGACCATGCTACTAGATCCTTCCAAAGGGAAGATGATAATCTCAGTGGTACTTGTTTTTTATCTTTATCTTTATTTTCCATCTATCATCATCCCATCTATTAGTATATTAGTACAAAGACCCACTGTTGACGATAGGTTGAGCATCCTTATTCCCACAGAGGACAACCAATAGATTGCTTACCATTGCCGCTTTCCGCTCCTCATCCAGCTTCACAATATCATTTTCATTCAGCTTTTGAAGTGCCATTTCAACCATTCCGACAGCGCCTTCTACAATCATCTGCCTTGCATCAATTATAGCAGAAGCTTGTTGTCTTTGAAGCATTACTGAAGCAATTTCTGGCGCATAAGATAAATGTGTAATTCTCGCTTCTATAATTTCTAGACCTGCTATTTCAACCTTCGATTGAATTTCTGTTTTTAACATTTCTACAACTTCCTGGCTGCTGCCGCGCAATGATCTTTCATTGTTATCATTAGAAGCATCATATGGATAAAGTCTTACTATGTTTCGCAGTGCTGAATCACATTGAATAGATAGATACTCTGTATAATTATCAACACTAAATACAGCTTTTGCTGTATTTACAACCTTCCAAATTACAACAATGCCTATAATAATAGGATTCCCCAACTGGTCATTTATCTTTTGTTTGTCATTATTCAAAGTCATAACCTTTAGTGAAAGCTTTTTGTTAGGTACAACTGGCACCCCTGATGCATGCATACCATTTTTGCTTGCCGATGTGGACTTTTCTGCAGTCATACTACCTGTAGAAGTTGTTGGTGTGCCTGGATTTAAAGCTGTAACAAAAGGATTCACAAAGAAGAACCCAGCCCCCTTAAGTGTTCCATAATACTTGCCAAATAGCGTAAGCACAAGAGCTTCATTTGGCTTAAGTATTTTTAATCCTGCAAACATAATTGGACCTATTATAAAAAAGTATAAACCGCTTACAATCAACAAACTAATTCCAACGCTATTATTCATTCCATTTTCGGTAATGATAATACTTTGAATAAATAAAGCCATGGAGGCTATCATTAGCACAATGTTAAACAGCAGCATCAGCATGCCATTTTGCGCCTTTAGTACTATTTCTTCGTAAATTGGTTGTTTCTCATTTGATATGTTTTTCTCTGACATTATTAAAACCCCTTCCAGTTTTTTCGGTTGACTATTGATATCAATTTGATATCAATTTCATATTATATCAATGCACATCAATTGTCAACAAGTTATAGCTCATTAAGGGATTTATTTTTATATTTCATTCTACATCTTTTGCACGAAACATATTACATTGAATCAGAATGTGCCGCATATATAGCACCCTCTAACTGTTTTAGGCCTTTTTCAAGTATAGACCGGGGACATGCTAGATTTAAACGTTCAAATCCAAACCCCTCTTCTCCATATATGTACCCGGCATTTAACCATAGTTTTGCCTCCTCTGCTAAAAACTTATCCAGTTCCGCCTGTTCCAGACCAAGCCCTCTGAAGTCTATCCATAGTAGGTAGGTAGCATCGCTATCAATAACCTTGATATTTGGGAGCTTTTCAACCATAAACTTCTGTACCAATTTCTTATTCGCCTCAATATAGTCTATCAATTCCTCCAGCCATTCTTCTCCTGTATTATAGGCAGCTTCAGACCCGATAATTCCAAAAACATTGCTCATAGTTAATGCAATGCTTTCAAGATAAGAATTTAGTCTTTTCAATATCTCCTTGTTTTCTATAATAATATTGGATATTTGCAACCCAGCCAAATTAAAGGTTTTGCTTGGGGCAGTGCAGGTAATGCAGATATTGGAGTATTTTGACCCAAGACTGGCAAAAGGTATATGTCTTTTGCCCTTAAATACCAAGTCATGATGAATTTCATCTGCCACAACCAAAACATTATGTTTGA
>JARBUB010000312.1:0-1539 GCA_029239905.1 Clostridia bacterium | reverse complement strand
TTGTCAACTCTTCTCTTGTCCATACACGACCAACAGGATTGTGAGGACTGCATAAAATAAATAGCTTTACCTCATTATTCACTATCTTTTTTTCAAAGTCCTCAAAATCCATCTCATAGGCATCTCCCCTTACCACCAAAGGAGAATTTATCAGCTTTCGCCCATTGTTCAACACAGCATCGGTAAAAGGATTATATACTGGGCGCTGAATTAAAACCCCCTCACCTTCCTTTGTATAGGTTTGCACAGCAAAATGTATGGCAGGAACTATCCCTGGTGCTGTTACTATCCAGTCCTTCTCAATTTTCCATTGGTGGCGGCGATCCATCCAATTTACTACTGCATTATAATAGGAATCTGTCGGAACCGTGTATCCGAATATGCCGTGCTCTACCCTTTCTAATAAAGCTTCTATGACCCCGGCTGGAGCTTTAAAATCCATATCTGCTACCCAAAGTGGCAATATGTCATGGGGCACTCCATGTTCTTTCGCGGTGTCCCATTTTACTGACCCGGTATTTTTTCGATTAACCACTTTATCAAAACTCATTTTCCATCCTCCTTATATATGTATCTGTTTTTCTTGCATACTGTATTGGATTCGCAATTAAAAGAGCCTTTTTAATAGTATATTTACATTCATACTATCAAAAAGGCTCTTCAGCTACAATTGCTGACTGACTATCAGCTTTACAATTTTCCATATTCCCGACCAAACCATAATTTGGCTTCTGATAGATATGCCTCGTGACTATCACTTGCGTGTATTAAATTCGCACAGCATCGTCTTTCCAATGTAGCCTGCTCCATATTATCATTGCCTAAATCTCCACGTATAGTTCCTATATCGGCTTTAGACGGGTCTGTTGCTCCAATTGTCTGTCGAACAGTTGATATGATATTCTCATCACTGCTGCTAATAATCATTGGAATTACATATTTACCTACAAAAGTATTAATCGCCATCTCTTTAAAAGTATCACCTAATTCTGCAATTACATGACTATAATGCTTAAAAATCACGTCCTCACTTACATTCCTATAGTCAAAAATTTCAATTACAATACCCTTCGCTTTCAATCGTTCAACTATTATTGAAACCAACTGCCTATCCAAAGCATCCGGTTTTAGCATAACAAAGCTATAATACATAATAACACCCCTCCGATTAGTCTTTCACCAGAGTATCATCCCCGCAATTAATTATAGCACAAAGAGCATTTATCTATAATCATATATGCATAGCACTTGCTTAATTACCACTTTCCTGCATCTTCACTTTCTAAGTTTGCAAGACTCAGGTTTCAAGGTATATTTTTCAATCAGAATATAAGCTACTATAAATATTTCGTAGATAAACAACGTGTAAATTAGATTCCAACTCTCTTTGATAACCAAGATATTCATCTTAGCGCATATGATTTGTACCGCAATGGAAATAACAATAGGCAGTATCTTCAAATACCCTTTTTTCAATACACAGGTAAACAATACCAAAAGAAATGCTTCTATCAGATGATAAAAAAAGATAATTATAAT